>DATMEC010000073.1:0-13010 GCA_035557125.1 Steroidobacteraceae bacterium | reverse complement strand
CGAGATCGCGCGCCGGAACCTGCCGCGGTTCGTTTTCGACTACATCGACGGCGGCGCGGAGGACGAGCTGACCTTGCGCCGCAACCGCGAGGCGTTCCAGCGAGCGTGCTGGCGCGGGCGCACGCTGGTCGACGTCTCGCGCCGTACGCTCGCGACGCAACTGCTCGGTGCACCGTCGGCGCTGCCCGTGGTGGTCGGGCCAACCGCGCTCAACGGCTTGTTCTGGCGCAACGGGGATCTCGAGCTCGCACGCGCAGCTGCTGCCGCCGGCGTGCCGTTCACGATGTCGACGGTTTCGATGAACCTGCTCGAGGACATCGCGCGCGAGGCTCCCGGACGACTCTGGCTGCAGGCCTACGTGTTCCGTGAGCGCGCGATCACCGACGCCATCCTGCGCCGGGCCGAGGCCGCGGGCTTCGAATGCGTGGTGTTGACCAGCGATTTCCCGGTGCCGGGCAAGCGCGAGCGCGACTGGAAGAGCGGTTTGCTGCCCACGCAGAAGTTCACCCTCGCCACCTGGCTCGACGTCTTCATGCACCCGCGCTGGATGATGACGATCGGCCGGCGCCGCCCACGCTTCGTCAATGTCGGGCGCGAGCTGCCGGCCGGCCAGGACGTCAACGCCTTCGTCGGCCACAATATGTTCGACCCCTCGTTCAACTGGGATGACGTCCGGCGCTTCCGCGACTTGTGGCCGCGCAAGATGCTGCTGAAAGGCGTCCTGCGCGTCGACGACGCGGAGCGTGCGCTTTCCATCGGCCTGGACGGCATCGTGCTGTCGAACCACGGCGGCCGCCAGCTCGACAACGCGGTCACGGGCTTCGAGGTGCTGCCGGAGATCGCACGGGCGGTCCGCGGGCGTGCGTCGATACTGATCGACGGCGGCATCCGGCGCGGCGGCGACATCGCCAAGGCGCTCGCGATGGGCGCCGAAGGCGTGCACCTCGGCCGCGCCTGCGCGTACGGCGTGGCTGCCGGCGGCCGAGCGGGCGTCGCGCGCGCGCTCGAGATTCTCGCCGACGAGTTCGACCGGACGCTCGCGCTGACCGGATGCCCCGATCCCGCGGCGCTCACCGCCGACCTGATCGCTCCGGCGTGAACGCGCCGCGACAGCCGATCCGGAGTTACGTGCTGCGGACGGGGCGCATGACGGGTGCGCAAAAGCGCGCGCTCGAGGAGCTGCTGCCGCGCTATGGCATTCCGTTTACACCCGTACCGCTCGACTTCGACCGCGCGTTCGGGCGCGCCGCGCCGCGCGTGCTCGAGATCGGCTTCGGCAACGGCGACATGCTCGTCGAGCTTGCTTCGGCTTCGCCCGGAGCCGACTTCATCGGCGTGGAAGTCCACCCGCCGGGTGTCGGGCATTGCCTGCTCGCCATCGAGTCGCGGGGGCTCGCCAACGTCCGCGTGGTCGCGCACGACGCCGTCGAGGTGCTGGGGAGGCAGGTTCCCGAGTCATCGCTCGACGAGGTCCTGCTTTACTTCCCAGATCCCTGGCCGAAGAAGCGGCATCACAAGCGCCGTATCGTCCAGCGCGCCTTCGCGTCGCTAGTCGCCTCCCGGCTGAAACCGGGCGGCCGCTTCAAGCTTGCGACGGACTGGGAACCCTACGCGGCCTGGATGCTGGAGGTGCTGAATGCCTGCCCGGGCCTGGAGAATGCGTCAGCGATCGGGGCCTGCATCGAGCGGCCGGAGCGTGGCGCGACGCGCTTCGAAATGCGTGGGAGACGGCTCGGACATGCGGTGTTCGACCTCGAGTACGTACGCCGCTAGGGGAAGGCGTTGGTCACGCCGGTGATGATGAACTGCACGGCGAGCGCCGCGAGCACGACGCCCGAAAGCCGATTGACGACGTTGCCCCCCGTTACGCCCATCACTCGCATCACGAGCGGCGTCAGGCGCATCAGCAGGTAAGTGATCGCGAGCACCGTGATCACTGCGCCGAACAGCCCCGCAGACAACCCGAGGTCGCCGCGCGAGGCGCCGAACGTCAGCAGCACGATTGCGAGCGCCCCCGGGCCTGCGATGAACGGGAATGCGAGCGGGAAGACCGAGACGTCCACGCGCTTCTTGCCCTCCTCCATCTCGTCGGGCGTGGTCCGCGTGCCTGACGCGCGCGCAAACACCATCTCGAGCGCGATCAGGAACAACATGATGCCGCCCGCGATGCGAAATGCGTCGATGCTGATGCCCATCACCTTGAGGAACGCCGCGCCCCCGACTGCGAACAGGAGCAGCACCAATCCGGCGACGCACACCGCCTTCAGTGCCATGCGCCGGCGGAAGGCCTCGTCCGCGCCCTCGGTCATCGCCGCGAAGAGCGGCACCAGCGTAATCGGCTCGACCACGACGAAAAACAGGACGAAGAACTTCAGGACCTCGTCGGTCATCGGTCCACCTTGCCCGCGGTGCCGAGCGCGCGGTCGACCAGCCCCGCGCGCATCATGTACCAGAACAGCAGGATGCCCGGCAGTGCAATAACGGTCGTCAGCAGGTAGAAGTTGACGTACCCCAGCGACTGGATCAACGCGCCCGCGGTTCCGCCGGTCAGCAGGCGCCCCACGACGCTGGCAGCTGCGGATATCAGCGCATACTGGGCCGCGGTGAACTGCAGGTTGCACAGCGCCGAGAAGTAGGCGACGACGACCACGCCCCCATAGCCGCTCGCAAAGTTCTCGAATCCCATTGCCGCCGCGAGGCCGGCATTGCTGTGGCCGGCGGCGGCGAGCAGCGCGAAGCCCAGGTTCGACACGCCCATCAGGACCAGCGCGAGCAGCACGGAGCGCTTGAGCCCGAGCTTCGTGTACAGGATGCTGCCGACGAAGATGCCGGCGAGGAAGGCCCAAAAACCGAACACGACGTCGTAGGCCGCGATCTCGTCGTTCGAGTAACCCATGTCGTTGAACAGGAGGCGCACGGTCAGCTGGGACAGTGTGTCGCCGATCTTGTGCACGAGGATGAAAAGCAGGATGAGCCACGCGCCGTGGCGACGCAGGAACTCGGCGAATGGCCCGACGATCGACGTCCACACGGCAGACAGGCCTCGCTTCGCGTTGACCACGACGTGCCGCGCGGGCTCGCCGACGACGAGGCCAGTGATCATCGCCGGCAGCGCGAAAACCGCGCAGGCGAGGTAGGCCGCGGCCCAGCCCATGCGCGCCGCGATGAAGAGCGCGAGCGCGCCGGCGGCAGCCGATCCGATGCGCCAGCCGTACTGCGACATCCCCGAGCCGACGCCGAGCTGTTCCGGCTTCAGCGTCTCGATGCGGTAGGCGTCGATGACGATGTCGTAAGTGGCGCCCGCGACCCCGACGAGCACGGCCGCGACGACGGTCGCTTGGATGCTCGCTGCGGGATCGACGAGCGCGAGGTTCACGACCGCGGCGATCACGGCGACCCCCGCGAGCAACAGCCAGGAGACGCGCTGACCGAGCCGCCCGAGGACGGGAATCCGCACGCCGTCCACGACCCAGGCCCAGAAAACCTTGAGGTTGTAGACGAGGAATGCAAACGTGAATGCGGTGATCGTGCGCTTGTCGATGCCGTCCTGCGCGAGGCGCGTGGTCAGGGTCGCGCCGATCATTGCGTACGGGAATCCCGACGAGATGCCGACGAAGAAGGCGGCGAGCGATTCCCGTTCGAGGTAGGGCCTGACAGCGGCCCAGGCTTTCACAGCTCGTAGTCCATCGTGAGCGGCGCGTGGTCGGAGAACCAACGGTCGCGGAAGATGGACGCCGACTTCGCACGGCCCGCGAGCCGCGGGCTCGCAATCTGGTAGTCGATGCGCCAGCCGACGTTCTTGGCCCGCGCCTGGCCGCGGTTCGACCACCAGGTGTACTGCTCGGGACGCGGGTCAACCTCGCGGAACGCGTCCACCCATTTCAGCTCGCCGAACACGCGGTCGAGCCAGGCCCGCTCCTCGGGCAGGAAGCCCGAGTTCTTGCGGTTAGACCGCCAGTTCTTCAGGTCGATTTCCTTGTGCGCAATGTTGATGTCGCCGCACAGGACGTAGTCGCGGTCGCGCCGCACGAGCTTCTTGAGGTGCGGCAGGAAGGCGTCGAGGAAACGGTACTTCGAGGCCTGGCGCTCCGGGCCCGCGGAGCCCGACGGCAGGTAAACCGACACCACCGACAGCTTGCCGAACTGGAACTCGAGGTACCGTCCTTCATTGTCGAACTCCGGCACGCCAAAGCCCGTGATGACCTTGTCGGGTTTCTTCTTCGAGAGCACGGCGACGCCGCTGTAGCCAGGACGCCTCGCGTCGAAGTACGCGCAAAAGTGGCCGCCGGGTCGGAAGCACGCGTCGGTAAGCTGGTGTTCCTGCGCCTTGGTTTCCTGCAGGCAGACCACGTCCGCGCGCTGGCGGGCGAGCCATTCGAACAGCCCCTTGCCGGCCGCCGAGCGGATGCCATTGCAGTTGAGTGTAATGATGCGCATTCTGTAGCATGCGCTCACACGAAAAAGAATTCATCGAGATGATCCTCGCCAAGCAGGTGCTGCGCTTCGGCGACTTCACGCTCAAGTCCGGGCGCACCAGCCCATACTTTTTCAATGCCGGGCTGATCAACGACGGCGGATCGCTGGCGCGCCTTGGCGGCTGCTATGCCGAGGCGATCCTGGCGGCGGGAACCGCGTTCGACATGCTCTTCGGGCCCGCGTACAAGGGCATCCCGCTCGCGACGGCGACGGCGGTCGCGTTCGCCGATCGCCACCGCCGCAACGTGCCGCTCGCCTACAACCGCAAGGAAGTGAAGGCGCACGGCGAAGGCGGCACGCTAGTCGGCTCCCCCCTCGACGGGCGCGTGCTCATCGTCGACGACGTGCTGACGGCCGGCACGGCGGTGCGCGAGTCGGTGAACCTGATCAAGTCCGCCGGCGCGAAGCCGGCGGGCGTCGTGCTCGCCCTGGACCGGCAGGAGCGCGGCCTCGGCGCCCTGTCGGCCGTCCAGGAGATCCAGGCAAGCTTCGGGATCCCGGTGATCCGCATCATCACGCTCGACCACCTGATCGAGTACATGGAGGCTGGCGGGGACAGCGACGAGCTCGAGGCGCTCAGGAATCACCGTAGGACATGGTGTGTCGACGGTGAATCGTGATGCAGTTACGTTCTGGACTCGCCGCGCGAATCAACAATAATAGGGCCTGAGGTGCCCCGGATGAATGCCTGGTCTGCAAAGCTGCTGTTTTCCGCCGTCGTCCTCGCGCTGCTCGCCGGCGCGGCGGGCGCGCAGTCCGAGAAGCAGAAGAAGCTCTATCGCTGGGTCGACAAGAACGGCCAGGTCCACTATGGCGACAGCGTGCCCGCCGAGTACGCGGAGCAGGACCGCGAGGTGCTGAACCGCCAGGGCGTCCCGGTCGGGCGCGAGGAAGGCACGATCACGGCCGAAGAAGCCGCGGCCAAGGCGGTCGCCGACAAGGCCGCGCGCGACGAGCAGAAGCGCAAGCTCCGCGACCGCGTGCTGCTGCAGACCTACCAGTCGGTGCAGGAGCTCGAGGTCCTCCGTGACAACCGCCTCGACCTCGTCGATGCGCAGCTCACGATCCAGGAACAGTCGCTGTCGAACCTGCGCGCCCAGCGCGCGCAGATCGAGCGCATGGCCGCGCGCTACGGGCCGGCCAAGGCCACGGCCGACGCGCAGCCCCTGCCCGATGAAGTGGCCGTGGATCTCGAGCGTTCGGCCAACGACATCGAGACGCAGGAAGCGAACCTCGTGAGGCGACGGCAGGAGCGCGAGAGCATCCGCCAGACTTTCGAGGCGGACATTGAGCGCTACAAGGAGTTGCGCGCCATCAAGCCGCGCTAGCGGCGCTCAGCCAGTGCTACCGAAGCCGCCCGCACCGCGGGAGCTCGCCTCGAACTCCTCGACCACCTCGAACTCCACCTGCACGACCGGCACGACGATCATCTGCGCGATGCGCTCGCCGGGCGCGATCGTGAACGCGCGATCACCGCGATTCCACACCGACACCATCACCTGTCCCTGGTAGTCCGAATCGATCAGGCCGACGAGGTTGCCGAGCACGATCCCGTGCTTGTGCCCGAGCCCCGAGCGCGGTAGCAGCACGGCCGCGAGGCCCGGGTCGCCGAGGTGGATCGCGATGCCGGTCGGCACGAGCGCAGTCTTGCCCGGCTCGAGCTCGAGCGGCGCGTCGATGCAGGCACGAAGGTCGAGCCCCGCGGAGCCCGAGGTCGCGCGCCGCGGCAGCTCCATGTCGCGGCCAACGCGCGGGTCGAGGATCTTCACTTCGAGTTTTCTCATGGGACGATTATCCCGGAACCGGCGCAATTTGCGACAGGCCAGGCGCAGCCGCGTGCGCCAGACTCGCCACATGCACATCCGCGACTGGCCGGCGGCCGAGAGGCCGCGCGAAAGACTCCTCGCTCTCGGCTCCGGGGCCCTGTCGGAGGCGGAGCTGCTCGCGATCTGGCTTCGCCACGGCACGGGCGGCATGAACGCGCTCGACCTCGCCCGTTCGTTGCTCGGGCGCTTCGGCTCGCTGCGCGGGCTGCTGTCCGCGGGGCGCGCCGCGCTCTGCAATCAGTCGGGCGTCGGGCCGGCACGCTGGGCGGAGTTGCAGGCCGCGCTCGAGCTCGTGCGTCGCCACCATCTGGAACGACTCCAGGCCGGGTCCGTACTCGCGAGCCCGCGCGCAGCCCGCGATTACCTGATCGCGCGCCTGCGGGACCTCGAGCACGAGGTGTTCTGCTGCCTGTTCCTCGACAGCCGGCATCGGCTCACGAGCTGCGAGGAGCTGTTCCGGGGCACCGTAGACGGCGCGAGCGTGCACCCGAGGGAAGTGGTCAAGCAGGCGTTGGCCCGGAATGCATCCGCGGTCATTCTCGCCCACAACCACCCGTCTGGCATCGCAGAACCCAGCCAGGCGGACGAGATCATCACCACGCGGCTACGGGATGCCCTCGCCCTCGTCGAAATCCGCCTCCTCGACCACCTGATCATCGGCGACGGCTGCTGTGTTTCCCTTGCGGAAAAAGGGCTTATCTGACGCGCAACACGCTGATTTGACTGTGCAAAGCTTCGCTGGTCTAATACGCGGCCCCAAGAGAGCCGCCATCATGTCCAGAGTCTGCCAGGTCACCGGTAAGCGCCCGATCTCGGGCAACAAGGTGTCCCACTCCAACATCAAGAAGCGCCGCCGCTTCCTGCCGAACCTGCACACGCAGCGTTTCTGGCTGGAGAGCGAGGGCCGCTGGGTGACCCTCAAGCTTTCGACTCGCGGCCTGCGCACGCTGGAGAAGCAGGGTCTCGAGAAGGTGATCGCGACCCTGCGCGCTTCCGGAACCCACGTCTGAGGTCATTGCCCATGCGCGACAAGATCAAGCTCGTTTCGAGCGCCGGCACCGGTCACTTCTACACCACGACCAAGAACAAGCGCCTGCATCCCGAGAAGATGGAGGTCAGCAAGTACGACCCGGTCGTGCGCAAGCACGTGAAGTACAAGGAAGCCAAGATCAAGTAGGCGACCCCCGGTCGCTCGGCTACACTCCCCCGCATTCCAACCGGGGAGTTCCAGGAATGCGTAACGCGACCCTCGCTGCCGCCATCGCCATGGCGCTGCCGCTGCCTGCCGCCTTCGCGCAGGACACGCCTGCGTCGACCGATACGCTCGGCGAGATCATCGTCACGGCCCAGCGCCGCAGCGAGAATATCCAGGACGTGCCGATCTCGGTGTCGGCCCTCGAGGGCGAGCGCCTGTCCGCGATGTTCGAGGGCGGCGGCGACATCCAGGTGCTGGCCGCGCGCGTCCCCAGCCTGTATGCCGAGTCGTCCAACGGCCGGCTCGCGCCGCGCTTCTACATCCGCGGACTCGGCAACTCGGACTTCGACCTTGCCGCGTCGCAGCCGGTCTCGATCATCGTCGACGAGGTGGTGCTCGAGAACGTCATCCTGAAGAGCTTCCCGATGTTCGACCTCGAGCGGGTCGAGGTCCTGCGCGGCCCGCAGGGCACCCTGTTCGGTCGCAACACGCCGGCGGGCATCGTCAAGTTCGACACGAAGAAGCCCACCCAGGAATTCTCGGGCGATGCCGCGGTGAGCTATGGCGAGCTCGGCTCGATGAGCTTCGAGGGTGCAGTCGGCGGAGGCCTGTCCGACGTGGTGTCGTTCCGCCTGTCCGCGCTGTACCAGGAGCGCGACGACTGGATCGACAACGATTTCACGGGCGAGAACGACGCGATGGGCGGCTACGACGAGTTCGCCTACCGCGCGCAACTCCTGGTCGAGCCCTCCGACAACTTCAGCGCGCTCCTGAACATCCACGGCCGCGACATCGACGGCACGGCGTCCATCTTCCGCGCCAACGTCCTCGGTCCCGGCAGCGACGGCTTCAACGCAAACTACGACCGCGACAGCGTCACCTATGACGGCGGCGACAACAATCCGCAGAGCGCCAAGGGCACCGGCGGGTCGCTCAAGCTCGACTTCGGGCTCGCTGGCGACGTGACGCTGACGTCGATCACTGCATACGAGACGACCGAGAGCAGCAGCCTCGGCGACATCGACGGCGGCTTCGGCGCCGGTCCCGCACCCGGCGCGGGCCCCTGCTCCCCGGGCAGCGCGCCGGGCGACGTCTGCATTCCGTTCCCGTCCGACACCCAGGACGGCATCGACGACCTCGACCAGCTGACGCAGGAGATCCGCCTCGCCGCACAGGCGAGCGATCGCCTGTTCTGGCAGGCGGGCGCCTTCTACTTCGACTCCGAGTTCGAGGTCACGACCAACCCGTTCTTCACGCCGGTCCCCACGACGGTCGTCCACGAGAACACGGCCTGGGCCGTGTTCGGTCACGTGAGCTACGACGTCACCGATGCGCTGACCGTCACCGGTGGCGCGCGTTACACCGACGACGACAAGGACCTGTCCGGCACAGGCCCGATCGGCGCCCCGATCGACCCCGTGTCGGTCGCCGACGACCAGATCAGCTGGGATCTGTCGGCGCTTTTCGAGGTGAGCGAGGACTTCAACGTCTATGGCCGCCTGGCGAACGGCTTCCGCGCGCCCACCATCCAGGGCCGCGACGTCGCGTTCTTCGGGGCGCCGTCGATTGCGGACTCGGAGACGATCACGTCGATCGAGGCCGGCTTCAAGTCGCAGCTCGCGGACAACCGGGTCCGCCTGAACGCCGCGGTATTCTATTACGAGATCGAGGACCAGCAGCTCTCGGCCATCGGCGGCGCCGGCAACCTCGTGCAGCTCGTGAATGCCGACAAGGGTACCGGAATGGGCTTCGACCTCGACAGCGAGTTCCTCATCACCGACCGCTTCATGATGACACTCGGCTTCAGTTACACGGACACCGAGATCGACGACGCCACGCTCGTCATCCCGCCCTGCGGCTCGGGCATGTGTACCGTGCTCGACCCGCTGGACATCGAAGGACGGGCCATCGTCGACGGCAACTCGTTCACGCAGGCGCCGGAGTACGTCGCGACCGTCACGGCGCGCTACGGCATCCCGATGGGGAACAACGGCGAGCTGTTCTTCTACACCGACTGGGCGTTCCAGGGCGAGACGAACTTCTTCATCTACGAGGCGGAGGAGTTCAAGAGCGACGGCAACTTCGAGGGCGGCGCGCGCATTGGCTACTCGCATGACGGCGGCAAGTGGGAAGTCGCCATCTTCGGCCGGAACATCACCGACGAGGAAAACGTCAAGGGCGCCATCGACTTCAACAACCTGACCGGCTTCGACAACGAGCCGCGCATCATCGGCGCCTCGTTCAGAACCAGGTTCTGAGGCCGGGCAGCATGGAATGCCGGAGCTACCCGAGGTAGAAACGACGCGCCGGGGCATCGAGCCCTGGCTCGTCGGCCGGCGGATCGACGCGCTCCGGGTGCGCGAGTGGCGCCTGCGCTGGCGCGTGCCGCGGGCACTGCCGGCGAAGCTCGCAGGCCAACGCATCCGCGCCGTCGGCCGTCGCGCGAAGTACCTCCTCGTCGAGACCGACGCGGGCACGCTGATCCTGCACCTCGGCATGTCGGGGAGCCTTCGCATCCTCGACGCTGCCGAGCCGCCGCTCGTGCACGACCACTTCGACCTCGTGCTCGATTCCGGGCGCTGCCTCAGGTTCAACGATCCGCGACGGTTCGGCTGCCTCTTGTTCACGACGCGGGAGCCCGCGCGGCACAAGCTGCTTTCGCGCCTCGCGGTCGAGCCGCTCTCGGACGAGTTCACCGGGGATGCCCTGTGGCGCCAGGCCCGCGGGCGCAGCGCCGCCATCAAGACGTTCATCATGGATTCGAGGGTGGTCGCCGGCGTCGGCAACATCTACGCGAGCGAAGCGCTCTTTCGCGCGCGTATCCGGCCCTCGCTTGCGGCAGGCCGCGTGAGCCGAGCGCGCATACAGGCACTCGTCTCGTCGATCCGGGACGTGCTCACCGAGGCGATCGGCGTCGGGGGCACCACGCTTCGCGACTACGTCGACGCCTCGGGCATGCCCGGCTACTTCCGGCAGCGGCTGTTCGTGTACGAGCGCACCGGGAAACCCTGCCGTCGTTGCCGGACGCCCATCCGGCAGTTCACCCAGGGACAGCGCAGCACCTACTGGTGCCCGCGCTGCCAGCGCTAGGACTGCCTCTTCTTCCGGAGCGCTTCGGCCACCGTCGGGTGCACGAACTGCGACACGTCCCCGCCAAACTGGGCGATCTCCCGCACCAGCGTCGAGGAGATGAAGGTGAACTGCTCCTGCGGCGTCATGAACACGTAGTCCACCGCGCGATCGAGATGCCGGCTCATGTTCGCGAGCTGGAACTCGAACTCGAAGTCGGACATCGCGCGCAGGCCCCGCACCACGATGCCGCAGCCCTGTTCGCGCGCGAAGTCGACGGTCAGGCCCACGTAGCCGAGAACGGTGACATTGCGCTGGTCCTCGAGCACCTGCTGCGCAAGGCTGACGCGCTCGGCGAGCGAAAAGAGCGGAGCCTTGCCGGGGTTCGCGGCAATCCCGATCACGACCCGGTCGAAAATGCCGGCAGCCCGCCGCACCAGGTCCTGGTGGCCGTTGGTGATCGGGTCGAATGTGCCCGGATATACTGCGCTGCGCTTCGGATTCACGTGGCCGTTCCCTCCCCCTGGCGCCGGGCGAGATGATACCCGACCGCCCCCGCGCGTCCCGTCCGATGCATCGCCCAGCCGGTGGGCAGCGCGGGTGGGCCGGTTTTTGCGGGCGCCTCCAGGTAGATGAAGGCACCGGTGGCGAGCCACCCGCGCGCCGCGAGAAGGCACATCGCGTCCGCGAGCAGGCCGCCCGCGAAGGGCGGGTCGAGGAACACGATATCGAACGGCTGCGCCGTCCCTCCGAGCCAGGCGAGCGCATCGGCTTCGATGACGGTGGACCGCGCCGGCGCAAGCCGGGAGGTGATCTCACGCAGGCCCTCCACGTTCTTGCGCGCCCGCTCGATGAAGGTCGCATGGGCGGCGCCGCGGGACAGCGCCTCCAGCCCCAGCGCGCCGCTGCCGGCGAAGAGATCGAGGCAGCGGCTGCCCGCCACGTAGGCCATCAGCCAGTTGAACAGGGTCTCGCGGACCCGGTCCGGCGTTGGCCGGATGCCGCCCTCAGCCGCAAAACGAATGCGCCGGCCGCGCCATTCGCCGCCGATGATGCGCAGGGTCTGGAACATTTTTTGCAGCGCACATCCCTTAAACTTGCGCGATGATACGCGCCCGCGACCTCCACATTGCCGGAGCCACCGTCATGAGCAACCGTCTTGCCGCCGCACTCGTCGCCGCTGGCGTGGTCCTTGCGGGATGCTCGGGCTCGAGCTCCGACGATATCGGGCCGACCGATCCGACGTCCGGCAATGGCGATCCGGGCAGCTCATCGGGCGTCGGCGGGTTCCACCCGAGCTTCGCTCCGCTGTCAGGCATCCTGCCCTTCCCGACGGACCTCTATTTCAGCGGATCGACCGACGGCACGCTGAACTCGCCGGTAACGCCGTTCCTGCCGAACGCCGAGACGCTGAACGCGCTCGACGGTTTCTCGACGGTGGCGAGCTCGACCGTGCGGTTCTCGGCGCCCATTGACCCGGCGACGATCTCGCCTGCGACCGTGATCGTCCTCGAAGTCGAGATCGACAACGCGACCAAGGCGACGGTGGGCTTCGAGGGCGCACTCGTCTATGGGTCGGACTACACCGCGCGCGTCGCGCCGACGACCGACTCGAACGGCTCGACGCTCGAGATCGTGCCGCTCCGGCCGCTCACCGCATCGACCGGCGCGACGAATGCGGGATATCTCGTGATCCTGACGGACGGGCTCCAGGACACCGGCGGCAACCCCGCGTCGCCAGACCGGGACTACCTCGCGATCAAGAATGCCCTGCCGAGCTGCGACGCGCTGACGGGCACGCTGAACGGCGTCTGCCTGCTGACAGGCGCGCACCTCCAGGTCGCGAGCGCCGTACTCGGCGCAGAGATCGTGCCGAGCGTCGTGCTGACTTATTCGTTCTCGACGCAGTCGATCGCCGACGTCATGGTGGCCGCCACCGCGACCGTGCCCGACGCGGCGATTGGCGCGACGAACACCGGTTTCACGCTGCAGGACCTGAATGCGGCCCTGCCGCCGATCGCGGACGTCTACGTCGGCCAGCTCGCCATCAGTTACTACCTCGATCCCGCGGCTCCCCTCACGGGAAGGTGGGAAGCCGCGCCCGGCGGCCCGGGAGTTCCGTCGACGAACCTCACGCGCTTCAACCCGGTCCCAGTCGCGAAGGCGGAGAACTTCCCCATCCCGCTGTTCGTCACCGTCCCGAATGCGGCTAGCGGCCAGGCGATGCCGGTCGACGGCTGGCCGGTCGTGATCTTCCAGCACGGCCTGCAGGGCAATCGCACGCAGTCGGCGGCGATCGCCGCGGCCTATGCTTCGCAGGGCTTCGTCGTCGCGGCCATCGACATCCCGTTGCACGGCATCACGGAAACGACGAGCCTCTTGTACCAGGCGGGCGCGGAGCGCACCTTCGACCTCGACCTCGTCAACAATGACACGGGTGCCGC
>DATMEC010000072.1:0-10435 GCA_035557125.1 Steroidobacteraceae bacterium | reverse complement strand
GAGTCCCGCGATCGCGACGCTCGCGATTCCTCCGACGACGACGGCGGGCTTCAGGCCCCACCACGCGGCGGTCACGCCCGACTCGAACTCGCCGAGCTCGTTCGAGGCGCCGATGAACACGGCGTTCACCGCGCTCACGCGGCCGCGGATCCCGTCGGGCGTCTCGAGCTGCACCAGCATGTGGCGGATGTAAACGCTGACCATATCCGAGGCGCCAATGACGACGAGCGCCGCGAGCGAGATAAAAAAATCATGCGAGAGCCCGAACACGACGGTCGCGACGCCGAAGGCCGCGACGCCCGCGAACATCTTCGCGCCGACGTGGCGCGTCATCGGACGCCACGCGATCGACATCGCGACGATGGCGGCACCGATGCCAGGTGCGGCACGCAGCCAACCGAAGCCGTCGGGCCCGACGTGCAGGATGTCGCTCGCGTACGCCGGCAATAACGCGACCGCGCCGCCGAACAGCACCGCGAAGAGATCGAGCGAGACGGCGCCGAGGATCACCTTCTTGTGCCAGACGAAGCGCAGGCCCTCGAGCAGCGTGTCCCAGGTGTCGGGCGCCTCCGGTCGCGCCGGCTTTTCCGTCTTCACGCCTACGATGAGCAGGAACGCGGCGGCCAGCAGTCCCGCAACCGTTGCATAGACCACGTCGGGCCCGGCGAGATAAACGAGGCCGCCGATCGCGGGACCGGCTATCGTCGAGACCTGCCAGGTGCTCGAGTTCACGGCGACCGCGCGCGAGAACAGCGAGTTGGGCACGAGGTTCGGCATGATCGCCTGCCCCGCCGGCATCGAGAACGCGCGCGCGACGCCAAAGACGACCATCACCGCAAACACCGGCCACACCACCGCGAGGCCGGAGAGCGTGAACGCGAGCAGCGCCAGCGCGCAGAAGAACTCCAGCGCGATGCAGAGCGAGAGGATCAGCGCGCGGTTGTGCCGGTCCGCCACGTGGCCCGCGGGCAACACCAGCAACACGAACGGCAGGAACTGCGACAGGCCGATGAACCCGAGGTCGAGCGGATCGCGCGTGATCGCGTAGATCTGCCAGCCGACGGCAACCGTCTGCATCTGCACCGCGATCGAGGCGAGGAGCCGCGCGGAGAGGAAGCGCACGAATCCCGGGTACTCCAGCAACCGGCTGAGTCGCGCGCCCGTGCTCTCGAGAAACGTCATGCGGTGCGGTCAGGACCGGATGAGCAGGCGCAGCATGCGCCGCAGCGGCTCGGCCGCGCCCCACAGGAGCTGGTCGCCGACCGTGAACGCGGTGACGTGATCCTCGCCCATCGCGAGGTGACGGATGCGCCCGACCGCGATGTCGAGCGTGCCGGAAACCGCCGCGGGCGTGAGGCGCGCAAGCGAGGCCTCGCGCTCGTTCGGCACGATGCGAACCCAGTCGTGCGCCGACGCGATTGCGCGTTCGACGTCCGCAATCGGCATGGCGCGCTTGAGTTTTATTGTCACCGCCTGGCTGTGGCAGCGCATCGCGCCGATGCGGACGCAGAGGCCGTCGATCGGCACCGGCGCGGACGAAAGGCCCAGGATCTTGTTGCCCTCCGCGCCCGCCTTGTACTCCTCGCGGCTGTAGCCGTTGCCGAGGTCGCGGTCGATCCACGGCAGGAGGCTCCCCGCCAGCGGAAAGCCGAGCCGCTCCGCCGGCATGCCGCGCGCGAGCGCCGCGCTGGCGCGGCGGTCGATGTCGAGGATCGCGCTCGCAGGATCGTCGAGGAGAGTGACCGCCGACCGGTGCAGGTGGCCCATCTGCGCAAGGAGCTCGCGCATCTCGCGCGCGCCCGCGCCTGAAGCGGCCTGGTAGGTCATGGTCGTCATCCACTCGACGACCCCTGCGCGGAACAGGCCGCCGAAGGCCATCAGCATGAGGCTGACGGTGCAGTTGCCGCCGATCCAGTCGCGGCAGCCCGCCGCGAGCGCCGCGTCGATGACGGGGCGATTCACGGGATCGAGGATGATGACTGCTTCTTCCTTCAGCCGTAGCTGAGAGGCCGCGTCGATCCAGTGGCCGCGCCAGCCGCGCGCGCGCAGCCGCGGATGCATCGCTTGCGTGTAGTCGCCGCCCTGGCAGGAGATGAGGATGTCGCAACGCGCGAGCGCGTCGACGTCGTTCGCATCGGCGACCGTGCCGCTGCCTCGGCCGTTTTCGGGCGCCGCGGCACCCGCCTGCGAGGTCGAGAAGAACGCGGGATCAACGAGCGCGAAATCGCCTTCCGCGCGCATGCGCTCGACCAGCACGGAACCCACCATGCCGCGCCAGCCGATCAATCCCGTTTTGGGGAGGGCCGCCATCAACTCGCCTGTTGCGCCGCAAAGCGGGCACTATAGCCTGCCGGATCGGGAGCGAACCATGAGCGATGCGACGGCGACACTGAGCATTCCGCCGGAATCCGCCTGGGGACCGACCTTCGACATTGGCCGCGCAACCGACGCCTACATCGCGACCGTCCCCGCCTCCGACCGCGAGCAATCGGACGATTATTTCGAGGGCGGTTACTGGATCGAGTTCTGGTCCACGCTGGTCGCGATCGCGGCCTGCGCGTTGCTGTTGCGACTGCGGTTCGCGGCGCGCATCCGCGACTTCGCGGCGGCGCGCGGCGCCAGGCCGTTCGTGCAGGCGCTCGCCGTCGCCGCGGCATTCGTCGTCGCGCTGTCGCTGTTGACGCTCCCCTGGGTGCTCTACACGGATTATTTCCGGGAACACCAGTACGGGATGTCGAACCACACGGCCGGCGGATTCCTCGGCGAGTGGGTGCTCAGCGCCGCGATCAGCACGGTCTTTCTCGGGCTCGTGATCGCCGGGCTCTACATGCTCGTGCGCCGCGTGCGTGAGCGCTGGGTGTGGTGGGCGACGGGCTTCACGGCCGTGATGATCCTGTTCGTGTTCACGGTGCAACCCGTGGTCATCGAGCCGCTCTTCAACGACTACCAGCCGCTGCCGTCCGGCGAGGTGCGCGAATCCATCCTCGCCCTCGCCGGGGAGGCCGAGGTCCCGGTCGACGACGTGTTCTGGTTCAACGCCTCGAAACAGACCAAGCGCATCAGCGCTAACGTCTCAGGCCTCGGGGGCACCGCGCGCATCGCGCTCAACGACAACCTCCTGAACGGGACTTCGCTGCCCGAGATCCGCGCGGTCATGGGCCACGAGCTCGGCCACTACCGCCTGCACCACGGCATCAAGCTCGGGGTCGGCTTCACACTTGCGCTCGCCATCGGTTATTTCGTCATCAGCCGGTTGTTCGGCCGTTTGCAGCGGCGCTACGGCGACAGCTTCGGCATCCGCGACCTCGCCGATCCTGCGGGGCTGCCGCTCGCATTCGCGATCTTCTCAGCCGTGATGTACCTGATCTCGCCGGTCACGAACACCATGATCCGCACGGCGGAGATCCAGGCGGACGCCTTCGGGCTGGACGTCGCGAAGGAGCCGCACGGGTTTGCCTCTGTCGCGATGCGGCTTTCGACGTACCGCAAACTCGAGCCGGGGTCGCTCGAAGAGGTCGTCTTCTTCGATCACCCGAGCGGGCGTGCGCGCGTCGAACGCTCGATGCGGTGGCTGGCCGCTCACCCGCCGCAGTAAGCCGGGCGAGTCGCTAGCGGCTTGGGGTCAGTCCGCTCGGGACGAGTGCGAGGAGTTCGTCGCTGGCGACGACGGACTTCGCGGCGGCGATGTCGGGCGCGAAGTGGCGATCGTGGTCGTAGAACGCGACCCGCTTGCGCAGCAGCGCGTGAGCGGCCTCGAGTGCCGGGCTCGAGGCGAGCGGCCGGCGGAAGTCGATGCCCTGCGCGGCAGCGAGCAACTCGATCGCGATCACGCCGCGCGTGTTTTCCGCCATCGGACCGAGCCTGCGGGCCGCGAAGGTCGCCATGCTCACGTGGTCTTCCTGGTTGGCGGACGTCGGCAGGCTGTCGACCGAGGCCGGGTGCGCGAGCGACTTGTTCTCCGAGGCGAGCGCCGCGGCCGTGACCTGCGCGATCATGAATCCCGAGTTGAGCCCGCCCTGCCTCACAAGGAACGCGGGCAGCTGGCTCAGGCTGTCGTCGATCAGCATCGCAATGCGCCGCTCGGAGAGCGCGCCGATTTCGGCAATTGCAAGCGAGAGGTTGTCGGCGGCGAAGGCCACCGGCTCGGCATGGAAGTTGCCGCCGGAGAGCACGTCGCCCTCTCTGCCGAACACGAGCGGGTTGTCGGAGACGCCGTTCGCCTCGAGCAGCAGCGTGCGTGCCACGTCCTGGATCTGTTGCAGGCAGGCACCCGCGACCTGCGGCTGGCAGCGCAGCGAGTACGGGTCCTGCACGCGGTCGCAGTTCTCGTGCGAGCGGCCGATGTCGCTCTCGCCGAGCACTTCGCGAAACGCGGCGGCGACGGCGATCTGCGCCGGCTGCCCGCGCGCGTTGTGGATGCGCGCATCGAAGGGGACGCGGCTGCCGAGCGCCGCGTCAACCGACATCGCGCCGGTGACGATGGAGCCGGCGAGCAGGTCCTCCGCGGCGAACAGCGCCTCGAGCGCGAGCGCGGTCGAAACCTGCGTGCCATTGAGCAGCGCGAGTCCTTCCTTGGGTCCGAGCTCGAGCGGATCGATTCCAGCGGCCTTGAGCGCCGGGGCGCAATCCTGTTCCTTACCCTTCACGCGCACGCGGCCCTCGCCGATCAGCGCGAGCGACAGGTGCGCGAGCGGCGCGAGGTCGCCCGAGGCGCCGACCGAGCCCTGGGACGGGACGACGGGATGGATGCCCGCTTTAGCAAGCGCGAGCAGCCGCTCGACGACGACCGCGCGCACGCCCGAGAAGCCGCGCGCGAGGCTCGCGGCCTTCAGCACCATGATCAAGCGCACCGCCGAGTCCGCAAGCGGCTCGCCGACGCCGGCCGCGTGCGAGCGCATGAGATAGAGCTGCAGCGTCGCGAGCTCACCGTCCGAGATGCGGGTCTTGGCGAGCTTGCCGAAACCCGTGTTGATTCCGTAGAGCGACTCGCCGCCGGCAAGGCGCTTCCGCAACGCGGCGAGCGACGCCTCGACGGGGCCGCGCCAGCCCTCCGCGAGCGCGACCACGTCGACGCTCCGCGAGATCCGGCGCATGTCCGCCAGCGAAATCGCGCCGGGCCTCAGAGTGAGCGTTGCCATCAACGCACCGACGGCAGGTCGAGGCCCTGCTCGCGCGCGCAGTCGATCGCGCGTTCATAGCCGGCGTCGGCGTGGCGCATGACGCCGGTGCCGGGATCGTTGCGCAGCACGCGCGCGATGCGCGCGGCCGCGGCGTCGGTGCCGTCGCAGACGATCACGACGCCCGCGTGCTGCGAGAATCCCATGCCCACGCCGCCGCCGTGGTGGATCGACACCCAGGTCGCGCCGCCCGCGGTGTTGAGGAGCGCGTTCAGGAACGCCCAGTCGGACACCGCGTCCGAACCGTCTTGCATCGCCTCGGTCTCGCGGTTCGGGCTCGCGACCGAGCCGGAGTCGAGGTGGTCGCGGCCGATCACGATGGGCGCGGTCAGCTCGCCATTTGCGACCATCTCGTTGAAGGCGAGGCCGAGCCGCGCTCGGTCCTTGAGTCCCACCCAGCAGATGCGCGCCGGCAGGCCCTGGAACTTGATGCGCTCCCGCGCCATGTCGAGCCAGCGATGCAGGTGCGCATCGTCCGGCATCAACTCACGCACCTTTGAGTCGGTCTTATAAATGTCTTCCGGGTCGCCGGAGAGCGCGACCCAGCGGAAAGGCCCGATGCCTTCGCAGAAGAGCGGGCGAATGTAAGCCGGCACGAAGCCCGGGAAGTCGAAGGCGTTCTGCAGGCCCTCCTCGAGTGCGACCTGGCGGATGTTGTTGCCGTAGTCGAAGACGACCGCGCCCTGACCCTTGAGGTCCAGCATCGCCTGCACGTGCAGCTTCATCGACGCTCGCGCCTCGCGCTCGATGCGCGCAGGATCCTCCTGGCGCGCCTGAGCGGCCTCGGCCATCGTCCAGCCGCGCGGGAGATAGCCGTTGCGAGGATCGTGCGCGGAGGTCTGGTCCGTGACGACATCCGGCACGACCTTACGACGCGCAAGCTCCGTGAAAACGTCCGCCGCGTTGCCGAGCAGGCCCACCGAGAGCATTTGCTTCGCGCGGCGAGCCTCGTCGATGAGGGCGAGTGCGTCATCCAGCGTCGTCGCCTTGCGGTCGACATAGCCGGTGCGCAAGCGAAAGTCGATGCGCGACTCGTCGCACTCCACCGCGAGCATCGAGAAGCCCGCCATCGTCGCCGCGAGCGGCTGGGCACCGCCCATGCCGCCGAGGCCTGCCGTCAGGATCCAGCGGCCGCGCGCATCGCCCTTGAAATGCGTGCGCGCGCAGGCGCCGAAGGTCTCGTAGGTGCCCTGCACGATGCCCTGCGAGCCGATGTAGATCCACGAGCCCGCCGTCATCTGGCCGTACATCATCAGGCCCTTGCGGTCGAGCTCGTGGAAGTGCGCCCAGGTCGCCCAATGCGGCACGAGGTTCGAGTTCGCGATGAGCACGCGCGGCGCGTCGACGTGCGTGCGGAATACGCCGACGGGCTTACCCGACTGCACGAGCAGCGACTCGTCGTCCTTCAGGCGCTTCAGCACGGCAAGGATGGTGTCGAACGCCTCCCAGTTGCGCGCGGCCTTGCCGATGCCGCCGTACACGACGAGCTTGTCCGGGTGCTCCGCCACCTCGGGATCGAGGTTGTTCTGCAGCATTCGGAACGGCGCCTCGGTGAGCCAGCTCCCGCAATTCAGGGACTTGCCGCGTGGCGCGCGCACGACGCGCGGACCGGCAGTGCTCGGAGCGGGTTCGGCGTTCATGATTCGCGAGAATAACGCGGATCGGGCATGATGTGCGCCGCCGGACGGCTCCCCATGACCCAACCCCGCTCCCTGTCCGCGGCCACGCTGGGCGCGCTCGGTGTCGTGTACGGCGACATCGGCACGAGCCCCCTCTATGCACTGCGCGAAGCGACCGCGGTCGCCGGCGGCGCGACGGACGTCAACGCCATGCTCGGGGTCCTGTCGCTCATCTTCTGGAGCCTGCTAGTCGTCATCACGCTGAAGTACGTCGTCGTCATCCTGCGGATGGACAACGAGGGCGAAGGCGGCGTGCTGTCGCTGCTTGCGCTGGTCGAGGACAAGCTCTCCGGCAAAAGCAATGCGGCGAAGCGGCTGGTGATGCTCGCGGTGCTGGGCACGGCATTCTTTTATTGCGACGCGCTCATCACGCCGGCGATCTCGGTGATGGGCGCCATGGAAGGGCTCGCGATCATCGATCCGGGGATGCAGCGGCTGGTCGTGCCCGGCACGCTCGTCATCCTCATCGCCCTGTTCGCGATGCAGCGCCGCGGCACCGAACGCATCGGGCGCCTGTTCGGCCCGATCATGGTGATCTGGTTCGTCTCGATCGGGCTCCTGGGCCTGCGCGAAATCATCGCGACGCCCGAGATCCTGAGCGCGCTCAATCCCCGATACGCGCTCGCCGTGCTGCTCGGCCACCCGGGGCTTGCGCTCGTGATCCTCGGCGCCGTGTTCCTGGTGCTCACCGGCGGCGAGGCGCTCTACATCGACATGGGCCACTTCGGCAGGAAGCCCGTGCGCATCGCCTGGTTCCTCGTCGTGTGGCCGGGCCTCCTGCTCAACTACTTCGGGCAGGGCGCATTGCTGCTGAATTCGCCCTCCGCCACCGTCAACCCGTTCTTCGAGATGGCGTCGCCGTCTGCGCTCCCTTACCTGGTCGCGATCGCAACCGCAGCCGCGATCATCGCCTCGCAGGCGACGATTTCCGGCGCCTTCTCGGTGACCCGGCAGGCCGTGCAGCTCGACCTGCTGCCGCGGGTGAAGATCCTGCAGACCTCCGAAGACGCCCACGGCCAGATCTACGTCCCGTCGACGAACGCGTTCATGTTCTTCGCGACCTGCGCCTTCGTCGTGATCTTCCAGGGATCGAGCGCCCTGTCGGGCGCGTATGGCGCAGCCGTGAACGGGACCATGGTGATCACGACGCTGCTCGGCGCCATCACCGCGCGGGCGGCGTGGAAGTGGCCGGTCTGGCGCGTGGTCGCCGTGTTCGGGCTGTTCGGCGTCATCGACTTCGCGTTCGTACTCGGCAATGCGACGAAAATCCCGAGCGGGGGCTGGATTCCGCTCGCGCTGGCCACCGCGATGTTCGCGGTGTTCGTCACCTGGCACGACGGGCGCGCCCTGCTGCGCGCGGAGCTGCGACGGCGCGCGGTGCCGATCGCGGAGCTGCCGAGAATGCTGAAGGGCGTCGTGCGCGTGCCCGGCACCGCGGTCTTCCTCGTGAGCCACCAGGGTTTCGTGCCGACGGCCATGCTCAGGAACCTCGAGCACAACCGCGTCTGCCACGAGAACATCGTCATCCTGAACCTCGAGATCCAGCGCACGCCGCGCCAGGACGTCGTCTCACGAAGTTACCCCGAGGAGATATTTCCCGGCATCCACGTCGTGCACGCGCGCTTCGGCTTCATGGAGACGCCGGACGTCGCCGTCGCGCTCGCGGGCGCCGCCCGGCGGGGACTGCGCATCGACCCGGACTGCACGTTCTTCCTCGGCTGGCACCTGGTGCGCGCCCGCACGCGGCACGGCATCGCCGGCCTGAAGCTGCGGCTCTTTGCCTGGATGCAACGGCGCAGCGCCCAGGCGGCGGAGTTCTTCCGCATGCCGACCCGACGCGTCGTCGTGCTTGCGACCGAGGTGGAGGTCTAGGGCGCGATCGGCTCGATCGCATCGCCCTTCTTCACGCCGAGCCGGACAGGCCGCGGCGCACCCGAAGGCGGCAGCGTGACTTCCGCCCAGAGCGTCGAGCCCTCCGGCTGGCGCGAGGGATCGTCGCCGTGCTCGGGAATGAAATACGCGAGCGGCGCGGCGAGCAGCCAGCAATTGCGCTCGCCGCAACGGCCGCTCCTCACCCAGTGACGGCCGTTGTCGTCGTCCTGCACGGCAAACAGCGCGTCGCCCCGCGCTTCGAGCCGCGCACGGAACATGTTGGGTGCGCGGTCGCCGTCGCCAGGGGCGGCTCGATCGGCATCGACACGCAGCGCGATGTTCACGTAACGGCCGCGGATCGGCATGTCCGGATCGAAGGGCGCGCTCTCCACCCACAGGCTCGGATAGTTCGCGCGGTCGTACAGGAACTTTGCGCCGACGCCAGCGACGAGCAGGACCTGTGCCGCGCCGACCGCGAGCCCCTTCGCGAGCGGCGTCATGGCCGGCCCGACTGCAGGCGCGCGATCAGCCTCCGGCGCGCGCGTTCGAGCAGCCAGCCGCCGCCGATGAAGAGCACACCGATGCCGATCAGGCCGAGCGCGCGGCCGAGCTTGTCGTACAAGCTCGAGAAATAGAAGCCGAGCACGGAGCACGCGAAGCCGAGCACGCCGACATTGATCGCGAGTCGCTGCTGGTCGCGCAAGCCCCAGAGCACGATGCCCACCGCGCCGAGCGCGAGGAGCGCGAACATCGCGAGCTCGCCCGCATCCGAACGAGGCGACACCTGCATCAGGACGAGCGCCCAGGCGAGCGCCGCGAGCAGCCAGACGGCATCGCGCCCGCGCAGGTACCACGCGAGACCGAGTGGCAGCGCGATCGCAACCGACCAGCCGACGATCCGCGGCGCGCCGGTCACCGCCGGGTACTGCGCGCCGAACATCGTCCAGTCGACATCGCTCGACATCGCGAGCGCCACGGCGGCCGGGATCAGCCCGATCGCGCCGAGCCAGGCGAGCGCGCGTCGCCAGCGCTCGGTCGACGCGGCGGGTCTCGCCATGAGGTAGGCGCAGGCCAGCAGGAACATGCCGACCGCGACCGGCGTCAATCCACGCCACACCGCGTGCGGCGGCAGTGCTGCGGTCCACTCGCCCCACAGCCAGGCGGGTACCAGCACCGCGAGCCACACAACCTGCGGCCACTGCCGCAGCAGCACGACGCCGACCGCCGCACCCAGTGACCACAGCATGAGCGCCGCCGGCCAGTGCTCCGCCATGTGGAATACCTGGCCGGCGAGGTAGATGCCGGCGCCGAACGCCGCCGTGCCGACGGCGTGCAGTGTCGCCGACAGCCCGGTACTCGAGCGCGAGGCGACGGCGCCGCCCGCGTGCAGGATCGCAATCAGGGCCAGCACGAGCGCGAAGCGGCCGCCCGGCGACATCCGGTCCCAGTGTGCCGCGACGAAGAGCAATATGCCCGCGGCCAGGAGCACGGCGCCGAGCGAGAACGCGATCAGCGTCAACCGGCCCTGGCGTTCGACGCCGCCCTGCGATGACTCGAAAGCGCGGATGCGCTCGGCGGTCGCGGCATCCACGAGGCCGGCGCCCTGCCAGCGCTTCAGCGCCGACGGCCAGCCCTCGCTCATGCGGCGAACGCCCTCTCGACCGAGTCGTAGTGGTCGATCACGCGGCGCACGTACTGGCGCTTGCT
>DATMEC010000071.1:0-3424 GCA_035557125.1 Steroidobacteraceae bacterium | reverse complement strand
GTCTCGCCCCGGTCGAGCTTCCCCTTGGGGAACGACCAGTCGTCGTACTTCGGGCGGTGCACGAGCGCCACCTCGAGCCCGCGCTCGCCGCGCCGCCAGACCACGCCGCCGGACGCCTTCACCTCGGCCGCCTCAGGATCGATGCTCATCGGGCGGCATCCTTGCAGGGCGCGCCTGCGCACCGGCGCGCGGCGCCACGAACTTGACGGTGGCGTCACCTTTTGCGAGCCTCATCGGGATGCGGGTGTGCGTCATCGGCGCCGGGTCGTCCGGCATCGCCGCGGCCAAGGCGCTCCATCAGCGCGGGTTCGACTTCGACTGCTTCGAGAGGTCGGACCGCGTCGGCGGCATCTGGGTCTTCGGCAACCGCAACGGCATGTCGTCCGCCTACCGGTCGCTGCACATCAACACGTCGCGCGAGCGGATGGAGTTCCCCGACTTCCCGATGCCGCGGGAGTATCCGGACTTCCCGCACCACACCCACATCGCCGCGTACTTCGACGCGTACGTCGACCACTTCGGGTTCCGCGACCGGATCACGTTCGAGACGGGCGTGAAGCGCGCCGCACCGCGCGCGGACGGCACCTGGGAGGTCACGCTCGACGACGGGCGCACCGAGCGCTACGACGCGGTGATCGTCGCCAACGGCCACCACTGGGACGCGCGCTGGCCGGAGCCCGCCTTCGAGGGCAGCGACCGCTTCGGTGGCCGCCAGATGCACTCGCACGAGTACACCGGCGAGGACCCCGACCTGTTCCGCGACCGCGACGTCGTCGTCCTCGGGATGGGCAACTCGGCGATGGACATCGCGGTGGAGTCGAGCTTCGTCGCGCGCACGACCTACCTCGCCGCCCGCCGCGGCGCGTGGGTGATCCCGAAGTACGTGTTCGGGCGCCCGCTCGACCAGTGGCGGGCGTCGCCGCGCGTCCCGTTCGCCGTGCGCCGGCGGATCGCGCAGGCCGCGCTGCGGATGCAGGTCGGCGGCATGGAGCGCTACGGGCTGCCCAGGCCCGACCACGGGCTGCTCGAGGCGCACCCGACGGTGTCCGACGACGTGCTGTCGCGGCTCGCCCACGGCGAGATCCATGCCAAGCCGAACATCGCCCGCCTCGCGGAGACGACGGTGGTGTTCACGGACGGCAGCGAGGTCGAGGCCGGCGTCGTCGTCTACTGCACCGGCTACAGGGTCACGTTCCCGTTCTTCGACCCGGCGCTGATCGCCGCGCCCGACAACGACCTGCCGCTCTTCCGCCGCGTCTTCCACCCCGACCTGCCGGGCGTCTACTTCATCGGGCTGCTGCAGCCGATCGGGGCGATCATGCCGCTCGCCGCCGCGCAGTCGGAGTGGGTGTGCGACCACCTCTCCGGCCGTTACGCGCTTCCCGCGCCGACGGCGATGCGCGCCGACATCGCGCGCGAGCGCAAGCGCATGTTCAAGCGCTACGTCGCCTCGAAGCGGCACACGATGCAGGTCGACTTCGACGACTACCTCGCCGCGATGGCGGCTGAGCGGAGGCGCGGGGCCGCCGCGGCATGAGCGGTCGGCGCGAGCGCACGAAGGCGGCGAACCGCTCCGCGATCCTCGCCGCGGGCCGCACCGTGTTCGCCCAGAGCGGCTATGGCGGAGCCAGCGTGCGCGACATCGTGCGCCGCACGGACCTCGCGTCGGGCACGTTCTACAACTACTTCCCCGACAAGGGCGCGGTGTTCCGTGCGCTGGTCGAGGAGACCGGCGCCGAGGCGCGGCGCCGGGTCCGCGCCGCCCGCCGCGAGGCCGGGACGGCCGAGGCGTTCGTCGAGGACAGCTATCGCGCGTTCTTCGAGTTCATCGTCGAGGACCCGGACCGGTTCGCGTTCCTGCGCAGCAACCTCAGCGCGCTCCCGCCCGAGTTCGGCGAGGCGGTGCTCCCCGCCACCACGCGCGAGCTGGCGGAGGACCTGCGCGACGCGGTCGCCGCCGGGCTCCTGCCGCCGCTCGACGTCGACTACTGCGCGCACGCGATGATCGCGGTGGCGATCGAGCTCGGGGCGCGGATGGCCGATCGCGAGCCGCCGGACGTCGAAGGCGCCACGGCCTTCGCCGCGACGCTGTTTCTCGGCGCATTGACGCGACCGGTACGCTGAGCCGCGCCGTGCGCCCCCTGCTGCTCGCCCTCGCCTGCCTGCTCCTCGTTCCCGCCGCCGCACAGGCGAAGGTCGCGGTCGGCATCTCCGAGAACTCGCCGGCGATGTTCGACAGCCCGCCGTTCCAGCAGCTCGGCGCCAAGCACGTGCGCGTGGTCACGCCCTATGACGTGATGAACAAGGCCAACTACGTGCAGGCGAGCCTGACGCACTATCTGAACTCGGCGCATGCCGCCGGGATCCAGCCGCTCGTGACCTTCGAGCACAGCGCGGGCAACGCCACGATCTGCAACAAGCGTCGCAACTTCCGCCGCGCGGTCTGCCGGATGCCCACGCCGCGCCAGTACCGCTCCGCGCTCCGGCGCTTCTTCAAGGCGTTCCCGTGGGTGCGCACGATCGCGCCCTGGAACGAGGTCAACCACTTCACGCAGCCGACCGCGCGCAACCCGCGGGCGGCGGCGCGGCTCACCAACATCGCCGCGCAGGTCTGCAAGCGCTGCACGATCGTCGCCATCGACGTGCTCGACCAGGCCGACGACCCGGCCGCGCGGCGGCCGCGGTACGACGAGACGGCCGCCTACATCCGGGCCTACCGGCGCGCGCTGAAGGTGCCGCGCAAGGTCTGCGGCATCCACAACTACTCCGACGTCAACCGCTTCCGCGACACCGGCACGCGCGCCCTCATCCGCGCGCTCGGATGCCGGCAGATCTGGCTCACCGAGACCGGCGGGCTGTTCAAGTTCGGTTCGTTCTGGACCAAGCGGACGCGCAAGGGGTGCCGCACCGCGTCGGCCTGCCAGCTGAAGGCGACGAAGTACATGTTCACGCTCGCGCGCCGCAACAGGAAGGTGAAGCGCCTGTACGTCTACTCGTACTTCGGGCGCGTCACCCCGCGGTTCGACGCCGGACTCGTGGACAGCGTGACGGGCAAGCCGCGACGGGCGTTCGCGGAGGTCAAGAAGCGCATCTGACGGTGCGGCGCCTCGTCATCGCCCTGGGCCTGACCGCCGCGCTGGCGGGCGCAACGCCCGCCGCCGCGCAGCAGGGCGAAGGGGCGTTCGACGCGCGCGCTCGCGAGCGGGCGGCGATCACCGCCTCCGGCGCACCCCCCGCGCGCCGGCCGACGGCGGCGATGCGACGCGCACGCGGCGCGCTGCAGCGGTCGCTGGGCCGCCAGGGCGTGGTCGACGTCGACCCGCTCACCGGCACGCCGCGCGTGCTCGCGCGGCTCGACGGCACGCTCGCCGGGCCGCGCCGGGGCGACCCGGCGGACGTGGCGCAGCGCTACGTGCGCGAGCAC
>DATMEC010000070.1:0-2745 GCA_035557125.1 Steroidobacteraceae bacterium | reverse complement strand
CATGATCGGGCGCTTCCACGAGGTCAGCGTGTACGCGCCCGATCCGGCCGGATCCCTTGCGTTCTACGAACGGCTCGGCTTCGGGCAGGTCACGACGGGCGATGCGTTCCCGTACCCGTACGCCGCCGTCGGCGATGGCCGGCTCGCGATCGGCCTGCACGGCCGCGAGCTGCCGCAGTCGCCGCTGCTCGCTTTCGTGCTGCCGGACCTGCGTGACGAGCTCGTGACGCTCGAGCGCCGCGGCATCGAGATCCTGGAGCGCCGGCTCGGCGACGACGTGTTCAACGAAGCGAGATTCGAGGTCGCGGGCCAGGCGATCCGCCTGCTCGAGGCGCGCACGCATTCGCCGCCGCCGTTCGGCCCCGGGGAGACTTCGCGCCTCGGCTGGTTCGAGGAGTTCGCGTTGCCCGTTGCCGACGTGAAGCGCGCCGAAGCCGCTTGGGAACGACTCGGCTTCGTGCCCGCGGAGGAAGGCGACGATCCCTACCCGCACATCGGCCTCACCAGCGACTCACTCAACGTCGCGCTGCTGCGCACCGGCAGCCTGCCGGCCCCGACACTCGTCTTCACCGATGCCGACATGCCGGCTCGCATCGCGAAACTCTCCGGAGCGGGATTCGAGTTTGCGCGCCGCCTGCCAGGCCAGCTCGACGCCTCGCGGCATGCACTCCTCGTCGCGCCTGAGGGCACGCAGCTGCTGCTCTCGACCGTCGAATGAGGCGCGTCATCCTCGTCGCCTGGCTCTGTGCCGCCGCCCAAAGCGCCGCGGCGTGGGTGCCTTGCGAGCAGAAAGGCGTTGCGCCGCCAAAGCCGATCCAGCGCGAGGCGCCGGCCTATCCGCCGGCGGTGCGCGCGATGGGCATCGAGGGGACAGTTGAAGTGGCACTCACGGTCCTGCGCGACGGCAGCGTCGGCTGGGTGCGCGTGGGGCGCGCCGAGCCGCGCGGCTATTTCGAGCAGGCCGCCTCGGATGGCGTGCGCGGCTGGCGCTTCGCCCCTGCAACCCTGGACGGCGAGCCGATCGAGTGCCGCTTGCGCACGCGCGTGCGCTTCGCGTTGACGGATGCCGCCGCAACAGCGGCCGCGGCCACGGGAGCTGGCCGCCCGCAACCGGTCTACCCGCCGGCCCTGTTGCAGTCGCGCACCGAGGGCTATGCCGAGGTGGAGTACGAGCTCGATGCGGACGGCGTCGTGAAGGACGCCCGGATCGTCGGCGCTATGCCGCGCGGCGAATTCGAGAAGTCGGCGCTCGCGGCGATACGTGCCTGGCGCGGTCCGGCTGCCGCCGGCGTACCGGTACGCATCGATACACGCCGCTTCGATTTCCGCCTGCCCGACACGTTTCTCGACGTCGTGCCCGCAACGATGCTCGCGAGCGCGCCGTTTCCCATGGCAGCCTGCGTGCAGGGAACCAGGGGCCGCGTCGTGCTCGAGGTCGAGACCGAGGCCTCCGGCCAGGTGCGCGAGGGGCGCATCCTCTCCTCCGAGCCGCAAGGCCTGTTCGACGCGACCGCGCTCGCCATCGCGCGCGGCTCGCGGCTGTCGCCCGCCTATCGCGACGGCATGCCGATCCCGGCGACGGCGCTGCTGACGCTCCGGTTCGACCCGGCCCGGGCGACATGCCCCGGAATGGAGGAACGCGATCGCGAATCGCCCGCGAGGAAGCGCCCGCCGCCCCGCGTCACCCGGCACGATGAACCGCACGCCTGCCGCGTCGAACCGTGTCTTGCCCTGTCCCGGGACGCCGGCCACCCGTTACCATGACGCCTTCGCCGCCCCGGGCGGCACTGGCCATCCCTGGAGTTCCCGATGAAGCTCGTCCCGTTCGCGACGCTCGCCGCGCTCGCCGCCTTGCCTGCGGCCGCCGATGAAGGCATGTGGACCTTCGACAATCCACCCGCCGCCGCAATCGAGCAGAAGTACGGGGCAAAGCTCGACGCAGCCTGGCTGGGCCGGGTGCGCGAGGCGACAGTGCGGCTGGAGACGGGCTGCACGGGCTCGTTCATCTCGGAGAACGGCCTGATCCTCACGAACCACCACTGCGCCGAGGAATGCATCGTCCAGAACTCCTCCGAGGGCAACGACCTCAATGCGAACGGCTTCCTCGCCGGCACGCGCGAGAAGGAGCTGCAGTGCAAGGAAGACGCCGTATCCGTGCTGGTCGGCACCGAGGACGTGACGGCGAAGGTCGCGGCAGCGCTCCAAAACATCGCGCCTGACAAGGTCGTCGAAGCCCGGCGGGCCGCGCTCACGACGATGGAACAGGCCTGCGAGGAGGAGTCGAAGAAGGCAAAGGGCGGCCCGCTCAAGTGCGAGCGCGTCTCGCTCTACCAGGGCGGCCAGCACTGGCTCTACAAGTACCGCCGCTACGAGGACGTGCGCCTCGTCTTCGCGCCTGAGCGCGACATCGCGGCCTTCGGCGGCGACCCGGACAACTTCCAGTTCCCGCGCTGGTGCCTCGACATGACGATCCTGCGCGCCTATGACGGCGGCCAGCCGGCGAAGACGCCGGCACACTTCGACTTCGACTGGGACGGCGCCCAGCTGGGCGACGCGGTGTTCGTCTCGGGCCACCCGGGCAACACGGATCGCCTGCTCACTGCGGCCCAGCTCGAGGTGCAGCGCGACACGTTCATGCCGTTCTGGCTGATGCGCTTCTCGGAACTGCGCGGCCGCATGATCCAGTACTCGAAGACCGGCGAGGAGCCGCGGCGCATCGCGGAGTCCTACCTGAACTCCGTCGAG
>DATMEC010000069.1:0-2412 GCA_035557125.1 Steroidobacteraceae bacterium | reverse complement strand
CGAGCTCGCCTTCGGCTCGCACCGGATGCGCGGGCTCGGCATGAGTGCCGACCTCAAGTCCGGAAGTGTGGACCTGGAATCCGAAGTCAGTGGCCGCTTCACACCGTAGCCTCGCCGCAATCGCCCTGCTCGCCGCCTGCGTGGCCGCGGCGGCGCAGGATCGCGAGCAGCTGCCGATCGAGCTCAAGGCAGAAGGCGGCCTGCGCTTCGACAGCCAGAAAGGCGTGGTCGAGTACAGCGGGGTGACAATTACGCAGGGTCAGATACGCATCACGGCCGACCGCGCCGTAACGACCGCGGCGACGACCGGAGACGACTTCGAAGACAGCAAGTGGCAGTTCAGCGGCACGGTCCGCATCTCGATGCCGGAATCTGCGCTCGCGAGCGATACGGCCCAAGTGCGTTTCGCGGGCGGGGAAGTTGCGAGCGCCGTCGTGACCGGGGCGCCCGCGACCTTCACGCAGCAGCGCGAGGGCGAGAAGTCGGAGGGCCGCGCCAACCGCATCGACTACGACCTGAAACGCGGAACCGTGGAATTCACGGGCGACGCCTGGCTGAAGGACGCGCGCACCGAGGTCACGAGCGAGGCGCTCGTGTACAGCACCGCGACGCAGAGCGTCATTTCGGACGAGCCGGTCCTGATCACGATCCAGCCGGGCGAAGGCGCGCCTGAAAAGCCGAAGCCCGACACATGAGCGAGCTCGTGGCGACGGAGCTCGAGAAGAGCTACCGCAAGCGCAAGGTCGTTTCATCGCTGTCGATCTCGATCGCCAGCGGCGAGGTCGTCGGCCTGCTCGGCCCGAACGGCGCCGGCAAGACCACCGCCTTTTACATGATCGTCGGCCTCGTGCCCTGCGACGGCGGGCGTATCACGCTCGACGGCGAGGACATCACGAGGCTGCCGATGCACGCGCGTGCGCGGCGCGGCGTCGGCTACCTGCCGCAGGAGCCGTCGATATTCCGCAAGCTCTCCGTGGTCGACAACGTGCGGGCGATCCTCGAGACGCGCGGCGACCTCGATGAGGGGGGCCGCGAGGAAGCGCTCGAGAGCCTGCTCGAGGAGCTGCACGTCGCCCACCTGCGGGACCACGTCGGCATGAGCCTCTCGGGCGGCGAGCGGCGGCGCGTCGAGATTGCACGCGCGCTCGCGGCGAACCCCGCCTTCATCCTCCTCGACGAGCCCTTCGCGGGCGTCGACCCGCTCTCGGTGCACGACATCCAGCGCATCGCCCGCCACCTCGCCGACCGCGGCATCGGCGTGCTGATCACGGACCATAACGTGCGGGAAACGCTGGGGATTTGCAGCCGGGCCTATATCGTCAACCAGGGCACCGTGCTGGCCTCCGGATCCGCGGACGAGATCCTTGCAAATCCCGACGTGCGCAAGGTCTACTTGGGGCAGGATTTCCGACTCTGACGGAGCGGCATCCGCCGCATGATGAAGCCCAGCCTCCAACTCCGGATCGGCCAGCAGCTGACGATGACGCCGCAGCTGCAGCAGGCGATCCGCCTGCTCCAGCTGCCGACGATTGAACTGCAGGCGCAGGTGCTCGAGGCGCTCGAGACGAACGTCATGCTAGAGCCCGAGGAGGACTTCGAGGCCACCTGGTCGGCAGAGGCAGCCGCCGGGGAACCGGCCGCTCCCGCAGATGAGGACGGCGACGCCGAGCCCGTGGTCGAGATCGGCGACGACTGGACCGAGCCGAGCGCCACGGAGACCGAGACGCCCTGGTCGGGAAGCGGCGATGGCGAGCTCGAGCTCGCCGACGAATCGGGGCGCACGCTGCAGGACCACCTCGCCTGGCAGCTGGAGCTCGCCCACCTCCCGCCGGATGCGCTGGCGATCGGTCGCGCCATCGTGGACGCCGTCAACGACGACGGATACCTGACCGAGACCCTCGAGGTGATTGCCGACACGGTCGCGGGCGACGTGCGGACGGATGCGGCGGGTGTCGGCCGCGTGCTCGCCATCGTGCAGCAGTTCGATCCCGCCGGCGTCGGCGCCCGCTCAGTCGCGGAGTGCATCGAGCTGCAACTGGCGCAGCTCGATCCGGCGACGCCCGGACTCGCCACCGCCCGTTCCCTGGCGCACCGTCACCTCGAGCTGGTCGCCGGCCACGAGCTCGGGGCGCTGCAGCGCGAGCTGCGCGTGACCGGCGAGGAACTCGACGTCGCACTCGCGCTGGTGCGCGGCTGCCACCCGCGCCCTGGGGCTGCATTCCAGGCGACCCGTACCGAGTACGTCGTGCCTGACGTCCACGCGCGGCGCACGCCGCAGGGCTGGGTGGTGGAGCTCAACCCGGCCGCGCTGCCGCGCATACGCGTGAACGAGGGCTATGCCGGCATGCTCACCCGCGCCGCGGACCACGCGGTGCTGCGAGGCCAGCTGCAGGAGGCGCGCTGGCTGCTGCG
>DATMEC010000068.1:0-5076 GCA_035557125.1 Steroidobacteraceae bacterium | reverse complement strand
GGCCTCGAGCCCGCGCTCGACGCGCTCGGGCGCAACCGCGGACGTCGGGTCGACACGCCGCCAGCCGGATCCCGGCAGCCAGACTTCCGACCAGGCATGCGCATGCGACTGGCGCACGATCATGTATCCGCCGAGGGGATTCCAGTCCCCGCCCTGGTAGCCGGCGACGACGCGCGCCGGGATCCCGGCTGCGCGCATCAGGTTGGTGAACGCCGAGGCGAAATGCTCGCAAAAGCCCTGCCGCGTGTTGAAGAGGAAATCGTCGACCGAATCGCGCGCGAGGCCCGGCGGCGTCAGCGTGTAGTAGAACTCCTGCTCGCGGAACAGGTTCAGCACGGCCTGAACGTAGGCGGCGTCGCTGCCGGCCCGCTCGTGCAGGCGCAGCGCGAGCCCGGCCGAGCGCGGATTACGGCCGGGCGGAAGCTGCAGGCTCGCGTTCCTGAGCGCCAGCCCGATGTCCTCGCCCGCGCGGTATCGGGGGTATGAGCGCGCCCCGTACTGCAGCACCGCGTTGACCGGCCGGCGCGTGCGCAGGCCGAAGTCCCAGGCCTGGCCAGCGAGTCCCGGCGTCCAGTTCTCGACCAGGTCGAGTGCGAACAGCATGTGCTGGCCGGTCGGCTCGAGCGTGACGGTGTAGTCGACGGGCGCGCCCACGTGTTCGACGGCCGGGCGGCGGAACGACTGCGCGTCGCCCCGCGACCAGCTGAAACCGTCGAACTGCGAGAAGACTGGGCCGCGCCAGTAGCGCAGCGATGGCGGCGGCGGGTTGCCCTCGAAGCGCACGCGAAAGGCGACGACGTCGTTCAGCGTGAGTTCGGAGATGTCGCCGGGTGAAATCTCGTCGGCGAGCCCGGTGAGCGCGCGCTCGGAGGATGGCGCGCCCCAGAAGCTGCCCTCGACCCGCGGAAAGAAGAAGAACAGGACGAGCGCGACCGGTGCCGCCTTCAGGAGCATGGCGCCCGTGGTGCGCAAGGGCCGCGGCGCGAGACTGTCCGCGCCGCGCCGCGAGACGCGAAGCAATGCCGCCGCGAGCAGCCAGACCGTCGGCAGCACCCAGGCCGCGGTCGCGATGTCCTGCGCGTACAGGAAGGACGAAAGGCACAGGAACCAGCCGATGAAGATCAGGATCGCGTGGTCGCGGGCAGTCCGGGTCTCGAGCAGCTTCAGCGCCGACATGAGCGCGAGCAGTGCGGTCCCGCCGTCGAGGCCGGTGATCGTGGAGTAGCCGACCATCACGCCGACCGTGACGCCTGCCGCGACGAGCCCGCGCAGGTATGCCGGCGGCATCCGCCAGCCCCGGCGCTCGGCGAGCAGGCGCCAGGCGCAGGTGCCGATCACGAACGCCGACACCCAGGACTGCATGCGCAGGAAATGCGGGCCGAGCGCGGCAACTAGTCCTGCCATGGTCCAGGCCAGGCGGTTGAAGCTTTCCTGCCGTTCAGGCGACATCGGCTGCGGGCGCATCGAAGCGCGCGATCGCGGCGAGGCAGCGCCGGCGCTGCGATTCACCGGGCTCCGGCGGAATTTCATCGCCCGGCAGGCGCAGGCCATACGTCATGCCGCGGGCACTCGCGTCGACGATCCAGCGCGCGAGGATCGACAGGCGCGCCTCGAGGTCTGCGCCCGGCGTGTCGGCGAGGTCAAAGACCGGGATCGTCTCGGCGTCGCCGCTGAATTCCTTCACCAGCAGCTCGCCGGCGCGCGCGTACGCTTTCCACGCAATGTGCCGGGGCGGGTCGCCCGGGTGGTAGTCCTTGAGACCCGCGAAATCGTCATCGCCGCGGAGCCTGCTGCCGCCGCCTGCGAGCGAGGGCGAAAGCGGAGGTGACGGTGCGCTGGGAGCCAGGGAGGGATACACCACGCAGGCGAGGTCGGGATGCAGCACCGCCCAGGCACGGAACAGCCCGTAGGGGTAGCGCGTCGCGACCTCGACGCGCTCGAGCGCAATGCTGCCGCGCCGCCGCGTCGGCACGCGTACCTCGACGGTTGCCTCGCTGCCGCCTGCGATGCTCGTCCCCGAAGGCGCGCCCGATGCCGGCGTCGCCTCCAGGTCGCAGCGCGGCGCGCGCCCATGGTTCGCGAACGCGAAGCGGAACACGGCGGGCTGACCGGCGAAGGGCGGTTCGGTGCCTGCAGCCTTGACGATCAGCGCTTCCAGGTTGCGATGACAGGCGTGCATGGCGACGAAGCCGAGTGCGCCGAGCAGGAAGGTGAGCACCAGGCCCAGGTTGTTCGCGTAGTTGAGCGAGCCGAGCAGCATCGCGACCAGCATGGCGCCGAACGCGACCCCGAGCCCGGTCGGCAGGATGTAGATGCGGCCGCGGCGCAGCGTCACCTCTTCCCGGTCGGGACCCTGGCGCCGGCGGATCCAGTCGCTCACCCAGCCGCGCATGGCGCGCTTCGCGGCGTACGCAGCCGAATGGCGGGCGGTCCTCAGGGGATCGGCACCGATTTCAGCAGCGCCGCGGCGACCTCTGCGGGTCCGCGGCCGTCGGCCGCGTCGCGCGGCCGCAGGCGATGTCCGACGACGGCGGGCAGGACGGACTGCAGGTCTTCCGGCAGCACGCCCGCGTGGCCGTGCAGGAAGGCCCAGGCCTGCGCGGAACGCAGGAGCGCGATCACGGCGCGCGGCGACAGCCCGGCCTGGTGCCGGCCGCCGTCGCGGGAGGCGCGCGCGATTGCCTGCACGTAGTCGAGAAGCGCGTCGCTCGCGTGGACTTCCGCCACGCGCTTCTGCAGCGCCGGGATCGCCGCCGGATCGAGGGCCGCCGACAGGTCCGCGAGCAGGTCGCGACGGTCGCGCCCGCGCAGGAGCTGGCGCTCGTGTCCTGGCGCAGGATAGCCGAGCTCGATACGCATCAGGAAACGGTCGATTTGCGACTCGGGCAGCGGGAAGGTGCCGACCTGGAACGAGGGATTCTGGGTTGCGACGATGAAGAACGGTTCCGGCAGCGGGTGCGACTCGCCGTCGATCGTGACCTGGCGCTCCTCCATCGCCTCGAGCAGCGCGCTTTGCGCTTTTGGCGTCGCACGGTTGACCTCGTCCGCCATGACCAGCTGGGCGAACACCGGGCCGCGGTGGAACTTGAAGCGCCCGCTCGCGCGGTCGTAGATCGAAATGCCGATGACGTCCGCAGGCAGCAGGTCGCTCGTGAACTGGATGCGCTGGTAGGAGAGGCCGAGCACCCGCGCGAGCGCGTGTGCGAGCGTCGTCTTGCCGACGCCCGGTATGTCCTCGATGAGGAGGTGCCCGCGCGCGAGCAGGCAGGCGAGTGCGAGGCGCACCTCGCGATCCTTGCCGAGCACGACCTGGTTGAGGCTCGCGAGCGCGGCCAGCAGGGGGCCGCGGTCGGCGTCGGGGGCGTGCGATTGCGCGTTCATCGGAGCGACGCTACCCGCTCGCGCTGTTCGGCAAGTTGCGCCAGTTCACGCTTGAACGCGGAGACACGGTCCTGTTCCTGCGTGACCACCGCTGCGGGCGCGTTCTGCACGAAGCTGGCGTTGCCGAGCTTTCCCGTCGCGCGCGCAAGCTCCTGCTCGACCTTGCCGCGCCGCTTGTCGAGCCGGGCGAGTTCCGCGTCGACGTCGATCAGGCCCGCCAGCGGCACGAGGATGCGCAGCTCGCCGAGGAAGGCCCCCGCCGCCTTCGGCGGCTCCTCGCCGGGCGCGAGCGGCGTTGCTCCGGCGACGTTGGCCATGCGGTTGATGACGTGCTCGTTCCGCGCATAGCGCTCGAGGTCGCCGGCCGAGGCCGCCTGCAGGCGCAGCGTGAGCGCCACGGACGGCGCGATGTCGAGCTCGCCGCGGATGCGGCGCACGCCGAGGATGAAGTCCATGACCCAGCGCATCTCGGTCTCGATCGAGGGGTCGGCGGCGTCCGCGAGCGGCGCCGGGAAGGGCTGCGTCATGATCGACCGTCCCGCCACGCCCGCGCGCGGCGCGACGCGCTGCCAGATTTCCTCGGTGATGAATGGCATCAGCGGGTGCAGCAGCCGGAGCAGTGCCTCGAGCGTCGAGAGAAGCGTCTGGCGCGTGCCGCGTTGCTGCGCCTCGGCGCTGGCGCCGGACTTCAGGACCGGCTTCGCGAACTCGAGATACCAGTCGCAGAACTCGTACCAGGTGAACTCGTAGGCCGCCTGGGCGGCGAGGTCGAAGCGGTACTGCGCGATTCCTTCGCGGACCGCCGCGACGGTCGCCGAGAGCCGCGAGCGGATCCAGCGGTCGTGGGCCGAGAGCGTCGCCTCGCCCTCCGGGAGCGGAGACTCCGTCGACATAAGCACGAAACGCGCGGCGTTCCACAGCTTGTTGCAGAAGTTGCGGTAGCCGTCAACCCGCCCGAGGTCGAAGCGCAGGTCGCGCGAGAGCGTCGCCATCGACGCGAAGGTGAAGCGCAGCGCATCCGTGCCGTGCGCGCGGATGCCGTCCGGGTATTGCTTGCGCGTCGCCCGCTCGATCGCGGGCCCGAGCTGCGGCTGCATCAGGCCCGCGGTGCGCTTCGCGACCAGCGCCTCGAGCCCGATGCCGTCCACGATGTCGAGCGGGTCGAGGACGTTGCCCTTCGACTTTGACATCTTCTGGCCGTCGTGGTCGCGGATCAGGCCGTGGATGTACACCTCCCGGAACGGCACCTCGCCGGTGAAGTGCAGGCCGAGCATCACCATGCGCGCGACCCAGAAGAAGATGATGTCGAAGCCCGTGACGAGGACGCTCGTCGGGTAGTACGTCGCGAGCTCCCGGGTTTTTTCCGGCCAGCCGAGCGTCGAGACCGGCCACAGGCCCGAGGAAAACCAGGTGTCGAGCACGTCCTCGTCCTGGCGGAGCGGCAGGTGGCCTGCGAGTCCGTGCTTCTCGCGCACGCTGGCCTCGCTCTCGCCGACGTAGATCGAGCCGTCCGGACCGTACCAGGCGGGAATGCGGTGCCCCCACCAGAGCTGGCGGCTGATGCACCAGTCCTTGATGTTGCGCATCCACTCGAAGTAGGTCCGGTCCCAGTTCTCCGGCACGAAGCGGATGCGGCCGTCCTCGACTGCGCGGATCGCGGGCGCAGCAAGCGGCGCGATGCGCACGTACCATTGG
>DATMEC010000067.1:0-4178 GCA_035557125.1 Steroidobacteraceae bacterium | reverse complement strand
CAGCGTGACGGTTTCGACCGCGAGCAGCTCGATTTCGAAGAGGAGCGTCGCACCGGGGGGGATCACGCCGTTGCCGGCACCACGGGTGCCATAGGCGAGCGCGGGCGGGATCACGAGGCGGCGCGTGCCGCCGACCTTCATGCCCGGGACGCCCTGCTCCCAGCCGCGGATCACGCGGCCGCCGCCCAGCGGGAAGGAGAACGGCTGCCCGCGATCGCGCGAGCTGTCGAACTTGCGGCCACGCTGGTCTTTCGCCGCCGCGTCAAATAGCCAGCCGGTGTAGTGAACGATGACGATCATGCCCGGCAGCGCCTCCTCGCCAATGCCGGCGACGAGGTCGGTGACGAGCACCGCGGCTTCGGGGACGGGTGCGTGCGCGGGAGGCGCTGCAGTGCCGGCCGGCTGCTCGGCAAATGCAAGGGCGGCGATTCCGGTGGCGGCGAGGACCGCAAGCAAGCGGCGCATCAGAGGGCCATGGGACATTGGTGCCATGGCGTAAAGATAGCAGCGATGACGTCTGGAGGGGACGGTCACCTTCGGCGAACGGATTTCCCGTGTTCAGCGAAGGCAGGGCGCCGAAGGTGACAGTCCCCTTCGTGCCTTCGACCAACGATTACGGCCAGAGGCCGAGCTGGTGGCGCACGAGGCTCACGAAGTCCTCGAGCTCGTCGAGCAGCTGGACGATGCGCTCCACGGCAGGGTCAGCGGTCGGCGGAGCGGCGCGAGTGGTTGGGGCCGTTCGGGCCCGGCACGTCGGCGTCGGTCGCGAACGCGCCGCGCGCCTTCTCGGCCCAGGTCTTGTAGTTCGAGTACTTCGTCAGCTCGCGCGAGATCGCGCCGTGGCGGCTCACGGAGGTCCGGCGCGGCAGGCGCGGTGCCGCGTCGGGTGCGGGGCGCGGCGGGTCGGGCGGCGTGACCTTGATGTCGGTCACGGGCGGAAAACCTGAGCAGGTATCATGCCTCGCAAGTTACGCGGCAGCAGGCACGCCAAACAGGAACTGCATCACAGGTCCCGGGCCCAGGACCCCGGATCCCGCGCTATCAGACGATGCGGTAGCTCGGCCGGTATTCCCCGACCAGTTTCATGCGCCTCTCGGCGACGAATCCGCGAAGGAGCTCGTCTAGCGGCTTCGCGATCTCCGGCGACGCGTGGATCTCGAACGGGCCCTTTTCCTCGATCAGCCGGATGCCGCGCTCCTTCACGTTGCCGGCGACGATGCCGGAAAACGCGCGCCGCAGGTTCGCCGCGCGCTCGTGCACCGGCTGGTCCATCGAAAGCTCGAGGCCCGCCATCGCGGCGTGGCTCACTTCGAACGGCTTCTGGAAGGCCGGCGGAATCTGCAGCAGCCAGTTGTAGTTGTACGCGTCGCCGGCCCGTCGGCGCGAGCGGCGCACGGCGTCGAAGCCGCGCTGCATTGCGCGCGCGACCTCGGGCGGGTCGTCGACGATGATCTTGTAGCGCTGCCGCGCCTCCTGCCCCAGCGTGTGGCCGATGAAGTCGTCGAGCTGGCGGAAGTAGCCCTCGCTCTCGCGCGGCCCGGTGAACACGAGCGGCAGCGGCTGGCTCGCGTTCGCGGGATCGAGCAGGATCCCGAGCAGGTAGAGGATCTCCTCCGCCGTGCCCGCGCCGCCCGGAAACACGACGATTCCGTGGCACAACCGCACGAACGCCTCGAGGCGCTTCTCGATGTCCGGCATGATCACGAGCTGGTTGACGATCGGGTTCGGCGGCTCGGCAGCGATGATGCCGGGCTCGGTGATCCCGATGTAGCGGCCGTCCTTGATGCGCTGCTTGGAGTGGCCGATCGTCGCACCCTTCATCGGCCCCTTCATCGCGCCCGGGCCGCAGCCGGTGCACACCGAGAACTCGCGCAGGCCCAGCTCGTAGCCGACCTGCTTGGTGTAGTCGTACTCCTCGCGCGGGATCGAGTGGCCGCCCCAGCACACCACGAGGTCCGGCCGGCCCTTGTACTCGAGCGCGCGGGCGTTCCTGAGGATGCAGAAGATCGCGTTGGTCACGCTCGCCGAATCCTCGAGGTCGAAGCGCGCGACGATCTCGTTGTGCGTGTACACGATGTCGCGCAGCACCGCGAACAGGTGCTCCTTGACGCCCCTGATCATCTCGCCGTCGACAAAGGCGCTGCCGGGCGCGTGCTGCATCTCGAGCTTGATGCCCCAGGGCTCGCGCACGATGCGCAGCTCGAAGTCCTTGTAGGCATCGAAGATGAGCCGCGCGTCGTCGATCAGCGTGCCCGAATTCAATACCGCGAGCGCGCAGCGTCGGAACAGCGGATACAGGCCGCCCTGGCCGCGGTCCAGGAGCTTGTCGACTTCCTGCTGGGACAGGTTGTCGAGGACCCCCTTCGGCGAGACGCGCGCGTGCACGACCGCCGACAGGTCGAGGCCCGGGTTGCCGCTCACGGCCGGATCTCGATCGGCGTGTCCTGTCCCGTCAGCAGCCAGAAATCGAGCATGTCTTCGTTCGAGAGCGCGATGCACCCGTCCGTCCAGTCCGTGCTGAGGTAACGCTCGCGCGCGTACTTCTGGAAGTTCGGCAGGCCGTGAACCATGATCGCGCCGCCCGGCGCCCAGCCGTGCTTGCGCGCAAGCGCGAGGTCGTATGCTTCCGGATAGGAGACCTGCACGGCCAGGTAAAAATCGCTTCTCGCGTTCCGGCGCGTGAGGCGGTAGCGGCCCTCGGGCGTGCGGAAATCTCCCTCCCGCTGCTTTTGCCCGACGGGCTGGAGCCCGAGCGAGATCTTGTAGGTCGCGACGATCGCGCCGTCGCGATAGAGCTCCATGCGGCGGTTCGACTTCTGCACGATGACGCGGTCGACCGGCCGCAGCATTCCGGCGGGACCGGCGAGCCCGGCCAGCGAGTCGGCCCCGGCCATGGGTGCGAGCAGCGTCAGCAGCGTTATCGAAATCAAGAGCTTGCGATACATCTCGCGAGACATTATAACGCCCCGCGCTGCTCGCGGCCGTTCAGTCGTCGATCAGCCGGACCGCTTCACAGTTTCGCGCCGTCGCCTCGGCGGCAAGGCGATAGCGCCGGCCGGGATCGAGCTCCGCCTCCACCGTGAATCGGCGCACCGAGCCGCTCTCGGCCACGCGGCAGTCGACCAGCAGCACGCGACGGCCCGGCGGCAGCTCGACCTTGCTCGCGGACAGGCCGACCTCGCGGCCGTCCACGCTGCGGATGCGAAGCTGCACCGGCAACCCCGCGCTCACGAACGGGTCCGCTCGAACGGTCGCGCTCTCGCCCGCCGGCAGCGGCGGTCCGTCGTAGGCGCGCTCGGTCGCACACCCGGCGAGCAATGCAGCGACGATCGGGAAAAAAGGCGGCCCGAAGGCCGCCTGGGAGGTCACGCGCAGCTCCCTTGTCAGGAGCCGCCGGGCGGGGACCCGGCTGGCGCGTGAAAAAACGTGGCCGGCGTCAACCGCACTTCGAGTCGGCGCAGGACAGGCAGGTCATGCAGCCGTCCATCATGACGACGGCCGCGGTGTTGCACTTCAGGCAGAGCTGCGCGCCTTCCGGGTAGCTCGACTCCGCGAACGCGTCCTGCTGCTTGTTGAGCAGCTCCCATTCCTTGCGCTTCGCCTCGACCAGCAGTCGCTGCGACTCGTCCATGCCGGGCTTGTGCATGAGGCCGATGGACTGCAGGTGGCGCTCCACGACGTAGCCGATCTCGGCGACGATCGACGGCATGAACTTGCCGCCGGGCTGCCAGTAGCCGCCGCGCGGGTCGAACACGGCCTTCAGCTCTTCGGTGAGGAACACGACTTCGCCGCCCTTGCGGAACACGGCCGAGATGACGCGCGTCAGCGCGACGATCCACTGGAAGTGGTCGAGGTTCTTCGAGTTGATGAAGATCTCGAACGGCCGCCGGTGCTCGTGCTCGCCGCCCTCGTTCATCACGATGTCGTTGATCGTCAGGTACATGGCGTGGTCGGACACCGGCGTCTTGATCTTGTAGGTCGAGCCGATCAGCACCTCGGGGCGCTCGAGCTTCTCGTGTATCCGCACGACCTTGCCGCCGCCCTCCTTGCGGATCACCTTGCCTTCGCGCGGCGCCGCCGCCGGTTTCTCGGCCTCGGGCTTCTGCACGCGGTACTTGACGATCTTCTTCTCGATCTTGATGCGGCTCATGTTTGCCTCGCGGCGCTCAGTAACGGCC
>DATMEC010000066.1:0-2061 GCA_035557125.1 Steroidobacteraceae bacterium | reverse complement strand
ACGTCCCGCACCGGCGTCGGCAGCGGCGGCATCAACACCGGAAAGCTCTCGTCCGGCTTCGGCAGCGGCCCCGGAAACCTCAAGGGCCACGCGGCCGGCACGGCCGTGCCGTCCTTCGCGGACAAGATCGGCGACGACAGGGCCGCGGCCAGCCGCAGCGGGTCGGGCGGCCGGGCCTCGCGCAGCCGCGAGGAGATCGAGATCGTCTTCGACCGCAACAAGTCCGCGATCTACGCGCTCTACAGCCGTGCGCTGCGCGAGCTGCCCGAACTGCAGGGCAAGGTGGTCGTGCAGCTCACGATCGCCCCGTCGGGCGAGGTGACGGACTGCCGCGTCGTCTCGTCCGAGCTGAACGACGCCGAGCTCGAGCGCAAGCTGGTGGCCCGCATCCGCATGTTCCGCTTCGAATCCAAGGATGTCGAAGCGATGACGACCACCAAGCCGATCGAATTCTTCCCGGCCTGAGTCCAAACCGCTACCATTCGCCTCCTTCGGGTACCCCAGGAGGCGCCTGGCCGTGCACATCGAAAAGAACCGCGTCGTGAAGCTCGACTACACCCTGCGCGACGAGCAGGGCGCCGTCCTCGATTCCTCGAGTGGCCGCGGTCCGCTCAGCTACCTGCACGGCAAGGGCAACATCATTCCGGGCCTCGAGCAGGCCCTCGTCGGCAAGTCCGCGGGTGACAAGCTCGACGTCACCGTGCTGCCGGAGCAGGGCTACGGGGCGCGCGACAATCGGCTGGTGCAGATCGTCTCGCGGGCGAAGTTCGGCGAGGTCGCCGGCCTTGCGCCCGGCATGCAGGTGCGGGCGAATGGTCCTCAGGGCCCGCGCCTCGTCACGGTGGTGCGCGTGGACCGCGACTTCGTGACCGTGGACGGCAACCACCCGCTGGCGGGCCGGACGCTTCATTTCTCGCTCGAGGTAACCGAGGTCCGCAAGGCGACGCACGAGGAAATCACCCACGGGCACGTGCACGGACCAGGCGGCCATCAGCACTAGTCCGCCGCCCCGGGGGGCGCTTCCGTGATCCACCGGCAAGACCTGCAGTTTCCAGAAAAGGACACGGCGCTCCGCGAGGACGTCCACGCGCTCGGCGGCCTCGTCGGCGAAGTGCTGCGCGACCAGGGCGGCGAGCGCCTGCTGGCGCTGGTCGAGGGTGACCGCGTCGCCGCCATCGCGCGCCGCGAGGGACGGGCCGAAGGCCCGGTCGAGCTCGTCGCGCGCACGGCCGGGCGCGACGCAGGCGATGCGCGCGACCTGGTCCGCGCGTTCAGCACCTGGTTCGAGGTGGTCAACCTCGCCGAGCGCGTGCACCGGGTACGCCGGCGCCGGGAATACCTGCTGACCAGCGACCGCCCGCAACCGGGCGGAATCGGCGACTGCATGTACACGCTGAAGAGCGCCGGCTACGACGCGCAGAGGGTCCTCGAGCTCCTCTCCGGCGTCACCATCTACCCGGTGTTCACGGCGCATCCGACCGAGTCCACGCGCCGGACGATCCTGCGCAAGCACCAGCAGATCGCCGACATGATGATCGAGCGTCTCGACCCGACGCAGACGCCGTTCGAGCGCCGCTCGGTGTGGGAGCGCATCCGCATGGAGGTCACGTCGGGCTGGCAGACCGAGGCGCATCCGCGCGAGCGGTTGACCGTCGCGGACGAGCGCGAGCACGCGCTCTTCTACCTCGCCGAGGTGATCTACCGCGTCGTGCCCGCGCTCTACGAGGAAATCGCGCTGTGGATGCAGACCGTGTTCGGGCTACCGCCGGAGCTCGGGAGAATGCCGCTGATCCTGCGTTTCGGAAGCTGGGTCGGCGGCGACATGGACGGCAACAGCGACGTGCACGCCAAGGCGATCCGCGAATCGCTTCACCGCCAGCACCAGCGAATCATCTCGGCGTACTACCAGGAATGCCGTGCGCTCGCGGACCGGCTCTCGCAGAGCGCGGGGCGCGTCGGGACGAGCGCCGAGATCGAGGCGCGCATCGCCGAGTACGACATCCTCGTGCCGCAGGCGCGCGAGGCGACATCGACGCGGCACGATCGCATGCCCTACCGGAT
>DATMEC010000065.1:0-19115 GCA_035557125.1 Steroidobacteraceae bacterium | reverse complement strand
GGCGCGCAAGCTCACGTTTTCATGGGGCGGCAATCCCGGCGTCGGCTCGCTGCATCGCCTGCGCGACGCGGTCGAGAACGCCTGGCCGGGACCGCTCGAGATCGACGAGCACAGCCACGCCGCAATGGCAGTCGCCTACCGTGCGGGCGCGGCGCGGCTGCCCTTCGGCATGCTGCGCGGATACATCGGCACGGACCTCGCGAAGCAGAATCCGCGCATTCGCAGCGTGACCTGTCCCTATACCGCCGAGAAGCTTGCGACCGTGCCGGCCGTGAACCCGGACGTCACCATCCTGCACGCGCAGCGCGCCGACAAGCGCGGCAACGTCGCGATCGACGGCATCGTCGGCGCGGCGCGCGAGGCCGCCCTCGCCGCCGGCAAGCTCCTCGTGACGGTCGAGACGATCGTGGAGGAGCTGCCGCCCGCCATGAACAACGTCGTGCTGCCGCACTTCACCGTCACGGCCGTCTCGCACTGCCCGGGCGGCGCCTGGCCGTCGTACGCGCACGGCCACTACGCGCGCGACAATGATTTCTACCTGAAGTGGGACGTGATCGCGCGGGAGCGCGGGCGGTTCACGGCGTGGATCGACCGCCACGTGCGCGGGACGGCCGATCACCGCGCCTTCCTCGCGAGCCTGCAAGGGCAGGCGGCGTGACGACGCGCGACACGTCGCAAGCGTCTGGCCGGGCGGGGACCCTTCGCTCGCGCGGCCAGACGCGCATGTCGTGCCGCGCCCCGGTACGCACGAGCCGTTGCGGGACACCCGAGTGAGCGAGTGTCCGTTCTTCCGAGCGAACGAGGGGAGTCCCGCAGGCGAAGTGCGCGCCGGGGTTTCGGCATGAGCGGGTACACGAGGGACGAGATGATGACCGTCGCCGCCGCACGGCTGCTGGCGGACGGGCAGGTGAGCTTCGTCGGCATCGGGCTGCCGAGCGCCGCCTGCAACCTGGCGCGCCTCACGCACGCGCCGAACCTCGTCCTGATCTACGAGTCGGGGACGATCGGGACGCGCCCGACGGTGCTGCCGCTTTCGATCGGCGACGGCGAGCTCGCCGAGACTGCGACCTGCGTGATTCCGCTGCCCGACATCTTCAGCGACTACCTGCAGGCCGGGCGCATCGACGTCGGCTTCCTCGGCGCCGCGCAGATCGACAAGTTCGGGAACCTGAACAGCACGGTCATTGGACCCTACGACAAGCCGAAGACGCGCCTGCCCGGCGCGGGCGGCGCGACCGAGATCGCGGCGCATGCACGGCAAGTCTTCATCGTGATGAAGGCGACCCCGCGCAGCTTTGTGAAGGCACTGGATTTCCAGACGAGCGGCGGGCATTTCGCCGGCCGTACGCAAAGCGGCGCGCGCGGATCCGGCCCCGCCGTCATCGTCACCGACGTCGGCATCTTGAAACCGCGCGCGGAAACGGGAGAATTCGCGCTTTCCGCGCTGTATCCCGGAATCCCGGCCGAGGAAGCGAAAGCCGCCGTCGGCTGGCCGCTCGCCGTGCTGCCGGCGCTTGAAACCTGCGCGGTACCGTCTGCGCCCGAACTCGAGGCCCTGCGCGCACTCGAGGCCCGGACCGCCGCCGCGCACCGAGAACCCGTGAGGCTGCCCCTATGAACGCTCCCGCCCGCGCCGCCGGCGCAACCAAGAACCCGCACATCAAGATGGCCCTGCCGGGCCCGAAGTCGCGCGCCATGATCGAACGCGACGCGAAGGTCGCATCGCCCTCCTATCCGCGCGACTACCCGTTCGTGATCTCGCACGGCAAGGGGACCGAGGCCTGGGACGTCGACGGCAACCGCTTCCTCGACTTCGCCGCGGGCATCGCCGTGTGCGCGACCGGCCATGCGCACCCGCGAGTCGTCAAGGCCGTACAGGAGGCCGCCGGCAAGTTCCTGCACATCTCGAGCGACTACTGGCACGAGGAGATGACCGCGCTCGCCGAGCGCCTCTCCGCGATCGTGCCCGTCGGCGAGCCTGGCATGGCTTTCTTCTGCCAGTCCGGCACGGAATCGGTCGAGGGCGCACTGAAGCTCGCGCGCTACGTGACGAAGCGCGGCCGCATCATTGCCTTCCTGGGCAGCTTCCACGGGCGCACCATGGGCTCGCTGTCGCTCACGTCGAGCAAGTACACGCAGCAGGCGGGCTTCTTCCCGACCATGCCCGGCGTGACGCACGTGCCCTACCCGAACACCTACCGCCCTTTGTTCGCGGGTGATGACCAGGGCCAGGCGGTGCTCGACTACATCCGCATGCTGTTCGAGCGCAACGTGCCCGCCCAGGAAGTCGCGGCGATCGTGATCGAGCCGCTGCAGGGCGAGGGCGGCTACCTCGTCCCGCCGGACGGGTTCCTGCAGGGACTGCGCAAACTCTGCGACGAGCACGGGATCCTGCTCGTGTTCGACGAGGTGCAGTCCGGCATCGGCCGCACGGGCAAGATGTTCTGCGCCGAGCACACCGGGGTCACACCGGACATCATGACGCTCGCGAAAGGGCTCGGCTCCGGCATGCCGATCGGCGCGGTCGTCGCCAAGGCGAGCCTCATGAAGCAGTGGAAGAAGGGCGCGCACGGCAACACCTTCGGCGGCAACCCGGTCTCCTGCGCGGCCGCAAACGCGACCATCGACCTCGTGCGCGAGCAGTACGCCGCGAACGCGGCCAAGGTCGGCGCACACTTCATGAAGCGCCTGCACGAGATGAAAGCGGACTATCCCTGCATCGGCGACATCCGCGGACGCGGGCTCATGATCGGTGTCGAGATGATCGAGAAGGACGGCACGCCGGCGCGCGCGATGGTGGACCGGCTCCTGCACCGCGCGTACCACAACGGCCTGCTGCTGCTCTCTTGCGGCGTGTCGACGCTGCGCTTCATGCCGCCTTTGTGCGTGACGGAAGCGGAAATTGACGAGGCTCTGACTTACCTCCGGCAGTCACTCGACGAGGCGCTGGCGGGCCAGGAGTGAGGGCCGCCGCCCGCGCCCTCCTCGCGCTCGCGCCGCTGATCGTCGCGGCGCCGGCGGAGGCAGGACGCGAGCCGGTGCTGTCGCAGGTCAAGCACCCGCACAACTATTACTGGCGGGAGCTGTACATTCCGCAGCTGACGTCGGGCCCGTCGTCGGTCGCATTCATGCCATCGGGCGGCGAGCTCGTCTACTCCATGCGTGGTTCGCTGTGGCGCCAGCGAATCGCGCCAATTGAATACGCCCGCGAAATCACGCATCCCGCCAGGGCCTACGATCACCAGCCGGACGTCGCACCGGACGGCCGGTCAGTCGTCTTCGCGCGCTACGACGGCAAGGGGTTCGAGCTCTGGCGCCACGACTTCGAGGGCGGCGGCGAGCAAGCCCTGACCGCGAATGGCGGCGTGAACCTCGAGCCGCGTGTCTCACCGGACGGACGGAGCATCGTGTTCGTTTCGACTGGCGGCACAGGCCACTTCAACCTGAAGATTGCGGACCTCTCAGCTGCGGGCCTCGCGAACGAGCGCTACCTCGTCGCGCCGCGCGAAAGCGTGATCGACCGCTACTACTATTCGAAGCAAGACCACTTCATCAACCCGTCCTGGTCGCCGGACGGGAAGCGCGTCTGGTACGTCACGAACACGGAAATTCCCTGGGGCACGGGCAAGATCTGCTCGGTTACAGTCGAGGACGGCGCGATCGCCTGCCTCGACGAGCACCAGCTCGAGACGTCCTGGGCCGCGCGGCCCGAGGTCGGGCCGGACGGCAAGCGCATCCTCTTCTCGAACTACCACGGCAGCCAGTGGCACCAGCTCTGGCTCACGTCGACGGACGATGCCGCACCGCTCCCGCTCACCTACGGCGAGTTCGATCGCCGCAACGCCCGCTGGTCGCCCGATGGCAAGCGCATCGCGTACATCAGCAACGAGGACGGGTATACGTCCGTCTGGGTGCAGGAGGTTTTTGGCGGCGCACGGGTGAAGCTGGACTCGAGCATTGCGCTTCCCCAGAAACCCGGCTACGTGCTGGTCCAGATCACGCCGCAGGACTCCCAGGGCAACCGGATTTCCGCGCGCATTTCCGTGCTGGCCAGTGACGGACGCTGGTATGCGCCAGGCCAGTACTGGATGCACGGCGACGAACTGTATGACCGCGCGCAGTGGCCGAGCGAAGTCCACTACTTTCACTGCGCCGCCACGTCGACGAGCTGCGCCGTGGTAATCCCGGCAGGCAGGACCACGATTCACGTCGAAAACGGATTTCGCCGCAAGCCTGCGCTCATCGAGCGCGACTTTTCGGCCCGCCTGCCGATCGAATTTCCGGTGCGCCTGGATGACAACGACCTGCCGCCGGACTTCGGCAAGTTCCTCTCCGCCGATCTGCACGTGCACATGAATTACGGCGGCCACTACCGCAGCACGCCCGAAACCCTGCTCGCGCAGCAGGATGCCGAGGATCTCGACGTCGTCTACAACCTGCTGGTCAACAAGGAAGAGCGCATCCCGGACATCAGCTATTTCCGGCCCGGCGGCGGTGCGGACCCCGCGAGCGGCAAGCGCCTGCTTTTCCACGCACAGGAGTACCACACGAGCTTCTGGGGCCACATGGGCCTCCTGAATCTCGAGGACCACTATCTCCTCCCCGACTACGCCGCCTATCGGCACACCGCGCTCGCGAGTCCCTGGCCGAACAACGGCGCGATCGCGGACCTCGCGCATGCGCAAGGTGCGGTCGTCGGCTACGTGCACATCGCCGACCTGCCCATCGATCCACCGAAGGAGAAGGTGCTGTCGTACGAGTTGCCGGCGACGGTTGCCCACGGCAAGGTGGACTACCTCGAGGTGATGGGTTTCTCCGATCACCACATCACTGCGGGCATCTGGTATCGGCTTCTGAACCTCGGCTTCCGCCTGCCCGCGGGCGCGGGCACCGACGCGATGGCGATCTACGCGTCGCTGCGGGGCCCCATCGGCCTCGTGCGCGTGTTCCTCGAGACGAATGGCGAGCGCACTCCGCAGTCACTCCTCGATGCGCTGAAAGTCGGGCAGACGTTCGTCAGCAACGGGCCTCTTCTCGGACTCGAAGTGGGCGGCAAGCGGCCCGGGAATTCGCTCGCAGGCGCGGGCACGAAGCCAGTGCGCATTGCGATGCGCTCGCCCGTACCGGTCGATCACGTCGAATTGGTACATAACGGGCGTGTGATCGAATCGTTCAAGCTGTCGGGCGACCGCACGGCGCTCGACTGGAAAGGCGACATCGCCTTCGAAGACGGCGGCTGGCTCGTGTTGCGCGCCTTCAATGACAAACCGAATCCCTGGGTGCTCGACCTCTATCCTTACGCCACGACGAGCCCGATCTACTTTGACTCGCCGGCGGCGCCGCCCGCGCCGGAGGACGCCGCCTACTTCGCCGCCTGGATGGACCGCGCGGTCGAGGCGACCCTCGCCCGCGGCGGCTGGAACAGCGAGAAGGAAAAGATCGACACGCTTGCCTACCTGAACCACGCGCGCGAGAAGTTCCGCGCGCTCGCCGGATCTTCAAAGAAGGACTGACCATGAGACGGAGTTCCGCCCTTACCGGCCTGCTGGCCGGCGCCTTGCTCGCGCTTTCCACTGCCGCGGCCGAGCCCACGAAGTTCACGGTCGATGACCTGGTGCGCATCGCGAATGTCTCGGACCTCGACCTTTCGCCGGACGGGGAATACGTCGTCTACAGCGTCGGCGAGCCGAACTTCGAGGAGGACGCGGCGCACTACGACCTCTGGCGCGCGCGCTGGGACGGCAGCGACAAGCGCCCGCTCACGCGCACGGCGGACGCGGACGAGTACCAGGCGATGTTCAGTCCCGACGGGCGGTGGATCGCGTTCCTGTCGGATCGCGGCGACGAGGACGACGAAACGCAGGTCTGGCTCATGCGCGCCGACGGCGGCGAAGCCGAGGCGCTGACGGAATTCCCGGGCGGCGCCTCCGATTTCGACTGGTCGCCCGACAGCAAGCAGCTCGCGGTCATCGCGAACGATCCCGAGCGGCCGGAGGGCGAGGAAGAGCCGAAGCAGCCCAAGCCCATCGTCATCGACCGCTATTACTTCAAGGAAGATTACGCAGGCTGGCTGACGGACAAGCGTCAGCACCTGTACCTGTTCGAGATCGCCGGCAAGAAGGTGACTCAGCTGACCTCGGGCAGCAACGACGAGCATTTGCCGGCCTGGTCGCCGGATGGCTCGCGCATCGCGTACGTGACGAAGCGCGGCCCCGATCCGGATCGCCACCTCAACTGGGACATCTACGTCGTCGAGGCGCGCGAGGGCGGCGCGGAGAAGGCGGTCACCCGATACGAGGGCGCGGACAACGACCCGTCACTCGAATCGCGCCCCGCCTGGAGCCCGGACGGGAAGCGCATCGCGTACCTGCAGGCCCGCGAGGACAAGTGGATTTATTACGGGCCCTGGTCGCTCGCGGTCATCGACATCGCGAGCGGCGAAGTCACGCGGCCCGCGGGCGTCGACGCGTTCCACACGAAGCCGCGGTTCACGCCGGACGGGACCACGGTGCTCGCGCTCGTCGAGGCAAGCCGCGTCACGCACGTCTCGCGCATCGACCTCGCGACGGGCCGGGTGACCCCGCTCACCACGGGCGCACGCTTCGACTACGGCTTCGACGCCGCCGCCGACGGGCGGATCGCCGTGCTGGGTGGGGATGCGATGCACCCGTACCGGGTCGAGGCCGCAGAGGCCGCTGGGCTTCGGGTGATTGCCGACCAGAACGTATGGCTGGAGGACAGGAAGCTCGCGCCCGTCGAGGAGATCACGTTCAAGAGCGCCGACGGCACGCCGATCGACGGCTTTCTCGTGAAGCCCGTCGATTACGTCGCCGGCAAGCGCTACCCGACCATCCTGCGCATCCACGGCGGGCCGGTGTACCAGTTCAGCCACGAGTACATGGAGGACTGGCAGGTGCTCGCCGCAAACGGATTCGCGGTCGTCGCGGCGAACCCGCGCGGCAGCAGCGGCCGCGGCTTCGAGTTCGCAAAGGCGATCTACGCAGACTGGGGCGTCAAGGACACGGCCGACGTGCTGGCGGCCGTCGACCACGTAGTGGCGATGGGCGTCGCGGACCCGGGGCGCCTCGGGATCGGGGGCCACAGCTACGGCGGCATCCTCACCGACCAGGTGATCGCGCGCGATTCGCGCTTCAAGGGTGCGGTCTCGAGTGCCGGCGTCGCCAACGCACTGGGCAGCTGGGGCGTCGACATGTACATCCGCGAGTACGAGCAGGAGCTCGGCCTGCCATGGCGCGACCGCGAAACCTACGAACGCGTGAGCTACCCGTTCTTCCACGCCGACCGCATCTCGACGGCGACGCTCTTCCTGTGCCACGAGCTCGACGACAACGTGCCCTGCATCGGCTCGATGCAAATGTACCAGGCGCTCAAGGCGACGGCCGTGCCGACGCGTCTCGTGATCTATCCCGGGGAGTACCACGGCCTCACGGTCCCGAGCTACCTGAAGGACCGCATGCAGCGCACGCTCGACTGGTACGGGCTCTACCTCGGCGTGGTGCCGCGGCCGTAACGCGCGAGGAGATCGACGAGCGCGTCGTGCGGCAGCGCCTTCACGCTGTTGCCGCCGTTGCCGGCCATGTCGCGCGCGGCGACCATGGAGTTGACGATTGCTTCCTCGGTCGCCTGCGCGATCGCCTCGAACAGGACGTCGAGGCAGCCGTTGTCGAGGAACTCCGCGCCGTGCAACACCGCGCCTTCCATCGACTTTGCGTTAGCCGTCGAGAAGGCGACGAACAGGTCGCCGGAACCGTTGCCCGCGAAGGAGCCAAGCCGCGCGAGCCCCATGCCGGCGCGCTTCGCGGCGCGATCGAGCTGGTGCGGCAGCAGCGGCGCGTCAGTTGCGACGACGATGATGATGGAACCGTTGTCACCCTCGGCCGCGCTCTCCCGGCTGCTGCCCGCCTCGCCCAGGTGCTGGCCGACCGGGACACCCGCGATGCGCAGCGACGAGCGCGTTCCGTAGTTCGCCTGCACCAGCACGCCGACCGTCTGCGACCGTCCCTTCACGTCCACACGGCGCGAGGCCGTGCCGATGCCGCACTTGAAGCCGTGACAGGTCATTCCGGTGCCGCCGCCGACGTTGCCCTCTTCGACCGGGCCCGTCTTCGCGCCCTCGATCGCCGCATCCACGTGCGAAGCCTTCACGTGGAAACCGTTGACGTCGTTCAACTCCCCGTCCCAGGTCTCGCCGACGACCGGGGTCGACCACCAGTAACCCGACGCGTCCGGGTCTCCGTTCTTCACCCGCCAGGCGATGGTCGCCTCGTGCACGGCGCCGACGCTGTGCGTGTTGGTGAGCATCACCGGTCCCTCGAGCAGGCCGCCCTCCTCGATCCAGGAGCGGCCGGTCATCTCGCCCGCGCCGTTCAGCACGAAGCTGCCGGCGAACGCGGGCGTCGTAATCGTCTCGCGCCCGCGCGGCAGGATCGCGGTCACGCCGGTGCGCACCTTGCGCCCGTCCCCGAGATCCTCGATCAGCGTTGTCTGGCCGACCGTCACGCCGGCGACGTCGGTGATGGCGTTGAGCGGCCCGGGCGTGCCGTCGAAGGGGACGCCGAGGTCGCGTGCGCGCGGCCCTGCATGGGCAACCGACGCGGCGAACGCAAGGGAGAGCGCCAGGATGCTACGAAGTACGCGGAATCCGGTGGCCAAATGCTTCAACCTCGCCGGACACTTGCCCGGCATCGAAACTTGGGGCCGACATGCTATCAGCATTTATCATGGCGAATCTCGGGGGGGCGGCGGAATGAAAATAATGAAAATGATTTGCACGGCGTTCATTGCAATGCTTGCGGTCACGTGCGCAGCCATTACCGCGCCGGCGGTTGCAGAGACCGTCGTCGTCCGGGCCGGGCGGATGCTCGACGTCGAAAAAGGCGTGTACCTCGCAGACCGCGCCATCCGCATCGAGGACGGGCGCGTCGCGTCGATCACCCCGTGGACCGCGGTGTCGCGCACCGGCGGCCGGCTGATCGACTGGTCGGCGTTCACGGTGCTGCCCGGCCTGATCGACCTGCACACCCATCTCCTCGGTGACATCAGCTCGGCGGACGTCGCGGCACCGCTCTCGAGCTCCGCGGCGCGCGACGCGCTGATGGGCGTCGCGCATGCGCGCACCACGCTCGACGCGGGCTTCACCACCGTCCGCGACGTCGGCACTTACCGCGCACTCGTGGACGTCGCGCTCCGCAACGCCATCAACGCGGGGCAGGTGGAAGGACCGCGCATGTTCGTCTCGGGCGCGTATGTCACCGTCACCGGCGGCGGCGGCGAAGTGACCGGCCTGCCGGAAGGCACGGTCGTCCCGGACGAGATGCGCCGCGGGGTTGCCGACAACGAGGACGAGGTGCGCCAGCGCGTGCGCGACCTCCTCGCGGGCGGCGCCGACCTCATCAAGGTGATCGCGACCGGCGCGGTCTTCACCTCCGGCACGACGCCCTCGAAGCCGGAATTCACGGAGCAGGAGATCCGCGCGGCCGTCGAGGAGGCCGCGAAGCGCGGCACGTTCGTCGCCGCGCACGCCCACGGCGCCGAGGGCATCAAGAACGCGGTCCGTGCCGGCGTTCGCACCATCGAGCACGGGTCTTACCTCGACGACGAGGGCATCTCGCTGATGGTCAAGCACGGCACCTGGCTCGTCGCCGACATCTATAACGGCGACTATACGGAGGAGGTCGGCACCCGCGACGGCTGGCCCGAGGAGATCCTGCGCAAGAACCGCGAGACCACGGACATCCAGCGCGCCAACTTCGCCAAGGCCGTCAAGGCGGGGGTGCGGATCGGGTTCGGCACGGACTCCGGCATCTACCCGCACGGCGACAATGCACGCCAGTTCGCCTACATGGTCAAATACGGCATGACGCCCCTCGACGCCATCCGCGCGGCCACCACGAGCGCCTCCGCCTCCCTCGGCCGTTCCCAGGAACTCGGCTCGATCGCGCCGGGCAAGTTCGCCGACATGATCGCGATCCCCGGCGACCCGCTCGAGGACATCGACCTGATGCGCAAGGTGGCCGGCGTCATCAAGGAAGGCCAGCTCGTCCACCAGGGGGGCGCGCGATGAGCAACCGCCAGCTCGGGCTCGGCATGGCGACCGCGCTCGTCGTCGGCAACACCATCGGCATGGGAATCTTCATGCAGCCGGCGGCGCTCGCGCCGTTCGGGCTCAACGCCCTGACTGGCTGGGCGACCGTGATCTTCGGCTGCGTCTGCCTCGCAGTCACTTTCGCCGCGCTGGCGCGCAAGCTCCCGCAGGCGGACGGCCCGTTCGGCTACGTGCGCGCGACGCTCGGCGAGGTCATCGCCTTCCCCGCGCTGTGGTGCTACTGGATCTCGGTGTGGGTGACGAACGCGGTGCTCTCGATCGGCGTCGTCGGCTATTTCTACACGGTCTTCCCCGGCGCCGCGTCCATCCCGCCCGCCGTGCTCGCGGTCTCTTTCATGTGGCTCTTCGTCGGGATCAACCTGCTCGGCGTCAAGAGCGGCGGGCGCGTCCAGGTCGTGACCTCGCTGCTCAAGCTCGTGCCGCTGCTGCTCGTCATGGTCGTGGGAGCGTTCTCGATCCTCGCCAATCCCGGCGAGTTCACGCCGAACGTGCCGACGACGCCGATCACCGGGCAGGCATCGATGGCCGCGGCCGCCGTCGCGCTCTACGCGATGCTTGGCTTCGAGTCGGCCGCGGTCGCGGCGGGCCGCGTCAAGGACCCTGAGCGCACCATCCCGCGCGCGACGCTGATCGGCACGCTGGTCGTCGCCGTCCTTTACGTCGCCATTGTCGCTATCGGCATGCTGGTCGTCCCGCAGGCGACCCTCGCAACCTCCGACGCGCCCTTCGTCACCATCACCGACCATCTCCTGGGTCCCGGCAACGGCCGCTGGGTCTCGCTGTTCGTGGTGATCAGCGGGCTCGGCTGCCTGAACGGCTGGACGCTGCTCTCGGGCGAGCTCACGCGCACGCTCGCCTCGCACCGCCTCCTGCCGGCGATCCTCGGCGAGGACAACCGCTTCGGCGCGCCGTGGGCCTCGCTGCTGCTGACCGGCGCACTCGCGACCTTTATCGGCCTCATGAATTACAGCGCCACGCTCGTCGGCGCGTTTACGAAGCTGTCGCTGATCGTGTCCGCGGCGAACCTGCCGCTGTACGTGTGCTGTTCATTCGCGCTCTTTGCCCTGTTGCGGCGGGATCGCGCGGGCCTCTCGCCTGGACTCTGGTTCGCAGGCGTCGGCGGCATCGCATTCGCCGCATTCGCGTTCAAGGGTGTCGGCTGGGAACCGTTCCTGTGGGCGCTTGGCCTCGGTGTTCTCGGCGTGCCGATCTATCTGTGGATGCGGCGGCGCGGCTCCGGCGCGAAAGCAGTAACCACCGCGACGTGAAGACACCGAAGCTCACTTCGCTCGAGATCGCCCAGCTAGCGCAGGTATCGCAGGCCACCGTCTCACGCGCGCTGCGCGACAGCCCGCTCGTCAGGCCGGAGACGCGTGTGCGCATCCAGGAGATCGCGCGCGAGCTGCACTACCGCACCGACCGCAACGCTGCGGGCCTGCGCACGCGGCGCAGCCGCACGCTCGCGCTGCTGCTGTTCGAGGAGTCGCCCGACGAGGCCCAGATCAACCCCTTCTTCCTGTCCATGATCGGGCACATCGCGCGCGCGGCCGCGCGGCGGAGCTTCGACCTGCTGATGTCCTTCCAGCAGCTCTCCGACGACTGGCACACGGATTACGAGCTGTCGAACCGCGCGGACGGCATGATCCTGCTCGGCTACGGCGACTACCTGAAGTACGCGGAACGGCTGCAGCACCTGGCTGAAGCCGAGTCCCATTTCGTCATCTGGGGTCCCGTCATCGAGGGCCTGCCGGGCAACTACGTCTGTTGCGACAATGCCCGCGGTGCGCGTCTCGCGGCGGAGCACCTGATAGCCCTGGGCAGGCGCCGCATCGCCTTCGTCGGCTCCGCGACCGCCGGTTCGCCCGAGTTTCAGCTTCGCCACCGCGGCTTCGTCGAAGTGCTCGACGGCGCGGGCATCGGGCCGCTGCCGCAGCTTCACGCGGAGGCGCAGAGCCTCGAGGCGGACGGTTACCGTTCCTGCCAGGCGCTGCTGGACGCGGGCATCCCCTTCGACGCGGTCTTCGCCGCCAGCGACCTGATCGCGATGGGCGTGATCCACGCCCTGCAGGACCGCGGCCGCTTGGTGCCGCAGGACGTCGCCGTCGTCGGCTTCGACGACATACTTTCTGCCGCGGACTTCAACCCGCCGCTGACGACGGTCCGCCAGGACACGCGCCGTGCCGGCGAGCTGCTGGTAGAAAACCTGATCCGCCTGATCGACGGCAAGGGTGTCGACTCCACGCTGATCGCGCCGGAACTCGTGGTGCGCACCTCCTGCGGCGCGCGTTCAGCGGCCTGAGCTTGGCTCCAGGGCCGCCATGGCCCGGTCGAGCTGCCGGCGCAGCCCGGCGTCCTGGACCCGATCGTTGCGCGTCAGAACTCGCACGCCATGGGCCGGCACTTCGAGCTGCAGCGGCTCGCCGCGCGCGGCCGTGACGGTGTTTCCGCTCATCGCGTCCCGCCAGGCGCCAACGGCCGACCCGCCGTCGATCTCGAACTGCGCGGGGATACCCCCCTTGTTGAGCAGCACGAGCGCCGTCTCCGCCTCCGTGCCGTGTTCGTAGACGCGCAGGAATGCCGCCCGGTTCTTCCGCAGCTCCAGCACGACCTGCAGGCCACGCTGCAGGGCCGGCGAATCGCGGCGGACCTTGGCGATGCGCGCAAGCGCCGCGCGGATGCGGTGGTTGCGCGCTCGCTCGACGTTCCCCGGGCCGAAGTAGTTGCGATTGCCCTCGTGCTCCCTGGTTCCGGCCATGAAAGCCATCTCCGAGCCGTAGTACACGACGGGAATGCCGCGCGAGGTGAAGAGCCAGTTGTTGGCGTCGATGAAGCCCTCCTCGGTGGCCGCGAGCCGCGCCATGTCGTGGTTGTCGTAAAAGGACATCAGCTCGTACGGGTTGCGGTAGATGCCGTCGGTGAGGTGGAGCGACTCCCGCATGCGCTCGTAGCCGACGTCGGGCTTGCCGAACACCTCCGCCATCGCCGCCTGGCCGGGAAAATCGAGCACGCTGACGCCGCCGTTCTCCGGGCGCATGTGCACCGCGATTTTCGCCGCGTCGTACTCGAAGTGTTCGCCGAACATGAAGAAGCCCGGGTGCCGCTCGCGGATGCGCCGGGCGAACTCGCGCCAGAAGGCGGATGGCACGTGCCGGATCGTGTCGATCCGGAATGCGCCCGCGCCTTCGCCGATCCACTGCAGGTATGCGCCCACGAGGTAGTCCATTACCGCCGGGTTGGTGTCGTCGAAGTTCGACAGTTCCGCCAGGTCGGGCTCGCGGCGGAAGAAGCGGTGCAGGGGATCGGCCGGGTTGAGCCGCTCCGGCGGAAGATTCTGATGATCCGCCACGAGCCGCAGGTCACGATCGTAGATCTCGCCGAACTTCGGCTGGTCGACGGGCATCGTGAACGAGGGAGAGCCGTGGTTACCGACGATGTCGAGCACGACCTTGAGGCCGTGCTCGTCCCGCATGCGGCGCGTGAAGTCGACGAAGGCGAGGCCGGCGGATTCCAGGTGCTCGTCGACGCGGTAGAAGTTGACGCCCCAGTAGCCGTGGTAGCCGGTCTTTCCGCGGTCGGCGAACAAGGCTTCGCCGAGGTCGAACCCGCCGGTGAAGGCTTCATCCGGGTTGTCGACGATCGGCGTGATCCACACGGCGGTGAACCCCATCTCGCGGACGTAGCCGGCGTTCGCCAGGATCCCGGCAAAGTCGCCGCCCTGGTAGCCGATGTTGTCGGTCACGCCATTCGGGGCGGTGAGCGGGCGGTCGAACGTGCGGTTCGCGCCACCCTGGTCGCGGTGGTCGTTCCCGGGATCGCCGTTGACGAACCGGTCCGTCAGCACGAAGTACACGGCCTCGGAGGCGAACGGTTCGGCGGTCCCGTAGTAGTCCCGCGACGGTTGCGCGAAGGCCGGCACTGCGGCAAGCGCGCATGCCACGCACAGCATCGTGCGCGCCGTCCGGTTCACCGCGCGGCGCCTCCGGTGTCATCGACCCGGAGGGTCGCGAGCCCGGCGAGGATCATCAATCCGCCGCCCATCGCGAGCGCGTAGATGCTCTCGCCGCCAAAAACCACGCGGACGACCAGTCCGAGCACGCTCGCCGCCAGGATCTGCGGGATCACGATGAAGAAATTGAAGATGCCCATGTAGATGCCCATCTTTTCCGGCGGCACCGCGCCCGACAGCATGGCGTACGGTAGCGACAGGATCGAAGCCCAGGCGATGCCGACGCCGGCCATCGCAAGCAGCAGCATGCGCGGATCGTCGATGAAGAGGAATGCGATGAGACCCGCACCGCCGAGCGACAGGTTGAGCAAGTGCGCCCGGCGCCGCCCGATGGCCCGCGCAACCAGCGGAATCAGGAGCGCGGCGACCGCCGCAAAGCCGTTGTAGGCCGCGAACAGCACGCCAACCCAGTTCGCCCCCTCGTTGAAGGCCGCTGAAGCGGCGTCGGTGGTGCCGTAGTGCCGGCTCGTCACCGCCGACGTGGTGTATATCCACATCGCGAACAGGCCGAACCAGGACAGGAACTGCACGACGGCGAGCCGGCGCATCGTGCGCGGCATCAGGAACAGGTCGTTCATGATGCAGTACAGCGCATCCGCCGTCCGGCCCCGGGACTGCAGCCAGGCCACGGCGAGCTGCAGCAGCCCGAAGGCCGCGCCGCCGACGCCGAGCACGTGCAGCTGGCGGTCCCAGCCCAGGAACGCGACCGCCACGCTGAACGAACTCCCCGCAAGTATCCAGGCCGTGCCCCAGGCGCGGTACTGCCAGGCGCTGCGGCCGACGGCCGGCGGCGAGGTTGTGCCCGGCGCATGCTGCGCGTGGAACTCGGCGAACTGCGCCGGCGAGTATTCCTTCGTCGCGAAGACGGTCCAGGACACCGCGACGATGAACGCGATGGCGCCGAAGTAGAACGCCCACTTCACCGTGTCGGGTATCGCACCTTCCGCCGCCACGTTGGTCATGCCGGCCCAGTTCGCGAGGACCCACGGCAAGGCCGAGGCGGCAACCGCGCCGACGCCAATGAAGAGACTCTGCATCGCGAAGCCGAAGGATCGCTGCCGGTCCGGCAGCATGTCGCCGACGAGCGCACGAAAGGGCTCCATCGAGACGTTGATCGAGGCGTCGAGCATCCACAGGAGGCCTGCCGCGATCCACAGCGCCGGGCTGTTCGGCATCGCGACCAGGGCGGCGGTCGCCACGATCGCGCCCGCGAGGAAATACGGCCGGCGCCGGCCCAGCCGTCCCCAGGTGCGGTCACTGAAGTAGCCGATGACCGGCTGGACGAGGAGCCCCGTGACCGGCGCCGCGAGCCACAGCGCGGGCAGGTCGTCGATTGATGCGCCCAGCGACTGGAAGATGCGGCTCACGTTCGCGTTCTGCAATGCGAAACCGACCTGGATCCCGAGGAACCCGAAGCTCATGTTCCAGATCTGCCAGAATCCGAGCGCCGGTTTTTCGCGCATGTTTCCCCCGCCGCGAGTCTGTCGCCGGTCCCCGTGACCGCACAACGCGATGCAATCGTATTCACTCGACCGAGTGCCGGCCAATCGCAAAGAATGGCTCGGGGTTTTCACCAGATGCTGCAGATCGACCCACGGAGCGACAGGCAGGTAGCACCGTCCGCGGCGCCGCGCGCCGCGGCCGACGCCGACTGGTGGCGCGGCGCCGTGATCTACCAGGTGTATCCGCGCAGCTTCGCCGACTCGAATGGCGACGGCATCGGCGACCTGCCCGGCGTCATCGCGAAGCTCGACTACATCGCGAGCCTCGGGGTCGACGCTATCTGGCTGTCGCCGTTCTTCAAGTCGCCGATGAAGGATTTCGGCTACGACGTCAGCGCTTACCGGCAGGTCGACCCGATCTTCGGCGCGCTCGAGGACTTCGACCGCCTCGTCGCGGCGGCGCACGCGCGGGGGCTCGGCATCATCATCGACCAGGTGCTGAACCACACCTCGGACGAGCACGCCTGGTTCCAGGAGAGCCGGCAGGGCCGCAACAACCCGCGGTCCGACTGGTACGTGTGGGCCGATGCAAAGCCCGACGGGACGCCGCCCAACAACTGGCTCTCGATCTTCGGTGGCTCGGCCTGGCAGTGGGAGCCGCGCCGCGGCCAGTACTACCTGCACAACTTCCTGGTCAGCCAGCCCGACCTCAACTACCACAATCCCGCCGTCGCGGCGCAGATGCTGGAGGAAGCGGAGTTCTGGCTCGCGCGTGGCGTCGACGGCTTCCGGCTCGACGCGATCAACTTCTGCTTCCACGATCCGCTGCTGCGCGACAACCCGCCGAAGCCCGCCGCCGAGCGCAAGGGACGCGGCTTCCGGGTCGACAACCCATATGCCTGGCAGGTTCATCTCTACGACAACACGCAGCCGCAGAACCACGCCTTCCTCGAGTCCCTGCGCCGCCTGATGGACCGCTACGCGCCCGCCGTCTCACTGGGCGAGGTTTCTGCCGAGGACGCGATCGAGACGATCGTCCAGTACACGTCCGGCAGCCGGCGCCTGCACATGGCGTACAACTTCGAGCTGCTGGTCGACGACTTCTCTACCGCGCACATCCGCGACGTCATCGGCACGCTCGCTGCGCGAGGCCAGGACTGCTGGCCCTGCTGGGCCATCGGCAATCACGACGTCGCGCGCGTCGCCTCGCGCTGGGCGAACGGAGCCGGCTGCGCCTCGCGCGCGAAGCTGTTCAACGCGCTGCTGCTCTCGCTGCGCGGCACTGCCTGCAGCTACCAGGGCGAGGAGCTCGGCCTGACGCAGGCGGAGCTGCCCGATGCGGCGCTGCAGGACCCCTATGGACTCGCTTTCTGGCCCTTGTTCAAGGGACGCGACGGCTGCCGCACGCCCATGCCCTGGAACGACCGCGAGCCCGAGTGCGGATTCACCGGCGGGCGGCCCTGGCTGCCGATTCCCGCCGAACACCAGGCGCTCGCCGTCAGCCGCCAGGATGAAGCGCCCGATTCCGTGCTGAATACCTACCGCAGGTTCGTCCGCTGGCGGCGCGACCAGCCTGCGTTGCGCAGTGGAAGCATCCGCCTGTTCGAGTCGCCTGAAGGCACACTCGTCTTCCTGCGCGAGCACGACGGGGAGAGCGTGCTCGCCTGCTTCAACTTCTGCCCCGTGCCCGCGGAGATTCACGTGCCGATGCCGGGTGTGCTCGAGCCGCTCGACGGACACGGCTTTGCGGCGTCTGTCCTGGCCCAGGGATCGGTGACAGTTCCCGCGCACGGAGCTTTCTTCGCCGCTTTGCGCGCACAAGCACGACATCCCGGCGCATGAATCGCCCGGTGCTGGCACTTCTGCTCGCCCTCGCATCCTTCACGGCTGCGGCCGCGCAGCAATACCGCATCGAGCGCGTCGAACCGGCCCACTGGTGGGCGGGCATGAAGAATCCGCGCCTCCAGCTCCTGGTGCACGGCGACAGAATCGCCGCGCTCGAACCCATGATCGACGATCCTCAAGTCTCGATCCGGACAGTCATCCGCACCGCGAATCCGAACTACCTGTTCATCGACGCGCTCATCGCGGGCGATGCCACGCCGGGACGCTTCGAGATCGCCTTCCGACGCGACGGGCGCGTCGTGCTCCGGCGGGACTACGAGCTCAAGGCGCGCGCGGAGGGATCCGCGGCACGTCGCGGTTTCGGGCCCGAGGATGCCCTCTACCTCGCGATGCCCGACCGGTTTGCAAACGGCGATGTGTCGAACGACAGCGTGGCGCGCCTCGCTGAGAAGGCGAACCGCGCGGACCCCGACGGGCGCCACGGCGGGGACCTGGAAGGGATGCGCGCCCGGTTGCCTTACATCGCGGGGCTCGGCTTCACGCAGCTCTGGCTCAATCCGGTGCTGGAGTCCGACCAGCCGCGCGGCTCCTATCACGGCTACGCCATCACCGATTTCTATCGCGTGGACGAGAGGCTCGGGGACAACGCGCTGTATGCGCGCCTCGCGGCCGAGGCCCGCGCGCTCGGCATGGGCGTCGTCATGGACGTGATCCTGAACCACTGCGGCGCCGGGCACTGGTGGATGAAGGACCTGCCGGATCCGGACTGGATCCACCACGGCGAGAAGTTCGTCGGCACGACACACCGGCGCGAAACCGTCTGGGATCCGCACGTCTCGCAGTCGGACTACGCTGCATTTGCCGACGGCTGGTTCGTGCCCTCGATGCCCGACCTCAACCAGAATCACCCGCAGCTTGCGACCTACCTGATCCAGAACACGATCTGGTGGGTGGAGACGGCGGGCCTTTCAGGGCTGCGCGTCGATACCTTGCCTTACTCGGATCGCGGCTTTCTCGCTCATTGGCGCGCGCGCTTGCTCGAGGAGTATCCCGCGCTCACGATCGTCGGCGAGGAATGGAGTGTGGACCCCGCCATCGTGTCGCGCTGGCAGCAGGTGCCACCGCCGGACGCGGGCGCGGCTCCGCCTCCGCCGAGCCTGATGGATTTCCCGCTGCAGCACGCCTTCGTGCGCGGCCTGACTGAACCTGAGGATCGGGAGACCGGGCTGCTGCGCATCTACCAGGCCCTCGCGGACGATTTCCTGTATTCCGACCCGAGCCGGCTCGTCGTATTCCCTGACAACCACGACATGAGCCGCATCCACACGCAGCTCGGTGCGAGTCTCGAGCGCACGCGGATGGCGATGGTCTTCTTCGCGACGGTGCGCGGCGTCCCGCAGTTCACCTGGGGTACCGAGATCCTGATGGCGAATCCCGGGACGGAGGACCACGGCCGAATCCGCCAGGACCTTCCCGGCGGCTGGACGGGCGATGCCGCCGATGCCGTCACCGGCAAGGGGCTCGCGACCGACGCGCGGCAAATCCAGGACTTCCTGAAGCGCCTGCTGGCCTGGCGCAAGAACGCGAGTGCCGTGCACGGCGGCACGCTCACTCACTACGCGCCGGAGGACGGCACTTATGTCTATGTCCGTCGCGACCCGCGCCAGGTCGTCATGGTCGCCTTCAACAAGACAGC
>DATMEC010000064.1:0-6200 GCA_035557125.1 Steroidobacteraceae bacterium | reverse complement strand
TCGACCGGCGCGATCACAGACAGGTTGCGTCGCAGCAGCTTGGAGGAGTCGGACACCGCCACGGTCTGTCGCGCAATGCGGATCATCAGCGCGTTCAGCTTCGCCTCGAGCACGTGCGGCGTCATAAGGCCGATCTCCGGGTCGAGGCTGTCGACGCCCAGGAACAGCCGGTCGGCCTGCAAGTCACGCAACGCCTGCTCGGCCTGCGGCCCGGCCAGCGACCAGGACTTCCGCCGCAGGACGCCGCCCGGAATGATGAGGTTGACGTGATGCGCGTTCGCGAGCAGGACGGCGATATTGAGCGCGTTCGTGATGACGTTGAGCGAGCGGAGCTTGAGCCCGCGGATCTGCCGCGCGATCTCCGCGGTGGTCGTCCCGGAATCGAGGATGACGGTCTCGCCGTCCTGGATCAGCCCGGCCGCCGCCGTGGCAATCCGCACCTTCTCGGCGTGATAAAGCGTCTGCTTGACGGTGATTGGAAGCTCTTCGCTGTCGCCCGGCGGGAGCGCACCGCCGTGGACCCGCACGAGGGCGCCGATGTCCGCGAGCGCGGCGAGGTCCGAGCGGATCGTGACCTCCGACACGCGGAAGCGGCGCGCGAGGTCGGCGACGTTGCCCTGGGAACTGGATTCGACCAGCGCGCGAATGACCCGCCGGCGCTGCTCTTTAGCGAGTCCGCGTCCGTTGTCTTTCTCCGCGTCCGTTTGCGTATTCATGGCTTTCGGTTTTCAAGCATAAGCGAAAATCAAAAGCCGCGGCTAGCCACGCTTTCGACTATTCGTAAGCATTCGTAAGTTTCTTGTTCTTTCGCATTGTGCTCGCTTAGGATCTCATTGCCCGGCAGGCAAAGGGGAATGGCCATGCGCTTCGTCGCTCGTTTAATCGGCATCGGTTTCACCATGGGCGTGCTCGCGCCGCAGTTCGCAGGAGCCCAGGCAACAGGGAATACACCCGAGGAACTGGGCGAGGTCGTCGTCACCGGCACGCGGGCGGCGCTCGTCGAATCGCTCGATCGCAAGCGTGGCGCGAAGGTCGTTCAGGACTCGATCGTCGCGGAGGACATCGGCCTCTTCCCCGACGACAACGTCGCCGACTCGCTCTCGCACATCACCGGCATCACCGTGCAGCGCACCCGCGGGGGCGAGGGCCAATACGTGAACGTGCGCGGCCTCGGCCCGGAGTTCAGCATCGTCACGCTTAACGGCCGCATCATGGCGACGGACGGCGATGGCCGGGAGTTCGCATTCGACGTGCTGCCCTCGGAGGTGATCTCCGGCGCAGACGTCCTGAAGTCGGCCGAAGCCCCGAACCTCGAGGGCAGCATCGGCGGCTCGATCAACCTGCGCTCGGCCCGGCCGCTCGAAGGCGTGGGCAAGCGCATCTCGCTCTCCGCCGAAGGCGACTACAACGACCTGTCGGAAGACAACGGGTTCAAGGTCAGCGGCGTCTTCAGCACGACCTTCGCCGAAGACCGCATGGGCTTCATGGCGACGGCCATCTACCAGGACACCGAGGTCCGCTCGGACGCGGTGCACGAGTTCTTCATCAACCCCGACTCGCCCGGAGAGTTCGACGCGGACGGCGACGGGGAGATTTCCGAGGCGGAGAGCTCGCTGCTCGGGTTGTGCTGCACCAGCTTCGGTGCCCGCGTACAGCAGAAGGAGCGCAGCGGCGTCACTGCCGTCTGGCAATGGGACGTGTCGGACAGCTTCCGCATGACGGTCGACGGCCTCTTCACGCGCCTCGATGCGCCGACCGTCGGCTATCACCAGTCCTTCTACGTCGAGGATTCGTTGCTCGACGAGGACGCCGGGCTGCATCGCTGGAGTGACGTCAACATCACCGACCGCTGGGTCGACGGGATGACGATTGCCGAGCTGGTGCCGGAGATCTCGACGATCACCGAGCATCGGGTCGTCGACACGACGCAGTTCGGCTGGAACGGCAGCTGGCAGGCGAGCGACCGCCTGCATTTCAATTTCGACGCCTACCGCTCCAAGGCTGACCGCGATTCCGGCGGCAAGGACACGTGGGTCGTCTCCGGCCTCGGCGGCAGCCACGTCGGGCGCGTCGACATGAACAGCAACGGCCTGCCCGACGTCAGCGTGACGCTGGAGGATGGCCGCGACCTCGCGGAGTCGCTCAGCAACGGCGAGCTCGGCGACGCCGACTTCGGCCTGCACTACATCGGCCTGTCCGGCACCGACGTGACCGACACCGTCGACGGCCTGACGGTGGACGGCGAGCTGGCCTTCGACTCCGGCAGCTTCACGTCGCTGCAATTCGGCGCCGCGAGCACCGCGCGCTCGAAGGTGCGCGACACGATCGAGAACGACACGAACGGCGGCTCCTGCATCTACTGCAACCTGTATTCGGTGACCTTCGAAAGCCTCGGCGCACAGGTCGTCAACGACCTGCGCCTGCCGAACTTCATGCGCAACGGCGGCGGCCGCTACCCGACGCGCTTCGTCTCCTTCGACGTGCAGCAGTACCTTGCGGCGCTGGCCGCGCTCGACGGGCAGCCGATCCTCGACGAGAACGGTGACCCGACCGGCGACGTCTACGACTCCTCGCTGGTGGCGCCGGCCTTCAATCCCGTGCAGTCCTACGACGTCGACGAGGACACGCTCGCGGCCTACGTCAACGCCAACTTCGCGGGCGAGAGCTGGTTTGCGAACCTGGGCGCGCGCTGGATCGACACCGACACGACGGCGCGCACCGCAATCGACAGCATCGTCCGCGTGGACGACCCGACACCAAACGTCCCGACTTCGAGCCCGGACGTGACCTACAGCCCGGCCGAGCCATTCACGGAGAAGGGCAACTACAGCAAGGTGCTGCCGTCGCTCAACGTCGGGTTCTGGCCGCGCAAGGACATCCTCATCCGCGCCGCGCTCGCGCAGGTCATCTCGCGCCCGTCGCTCAACCAGCTCGCGCCGACCCGCGTCGACTTCACGCTCGACCGCACGTACGAGGTGTTCTACGACGGCAATGCCGACTTGGAGCCGGTGGAGGCAAACCAGGCGGACCTGTCGCTCGAGTGGTACTTCGACGACAAATCGGTGGTGAGCGCCGCGGTGTTCTGGAAGGACCTCGACGGCTTCATTACCTACGAGCTCCAGGAGAACGTGGACATCGGCGTCGTGGCGAACATCGGCGGGGCCGGCGATGCGCCGCTCCTGTACGACGTCGCCCGCCCGATCAACGGCGACACCGCCGAAGTGCTCGGCTTCGAGTTCGGGTTCCAGCACTTCTGGAACAACGGGTTCGGGCTGCGCGCGAACTACACGTACACGGATACCGAGGCCACCATCGACGGCGTCGACGTCGGCCCGCTCGAGGGCGTCTCGGAGTCGGCCTACTCTATCGCCCTGATGTTCGAGAACGAGCACTGGGATGCGCAGCTCGCCGCGGACTACAGCGGCGAGTACGTGGAGGTCACGGACGCCGTGGGCGGGCTTTCGCAGTACGGCGACCCGATCACCTGGGTCACGGCCTCCGTCGCGTACCGGCTGACGGATATGCTGACGGTGTCGATCGAGGGCCGGAACCTCACGGACGAGTATTACCTGGCGACCCTGGGACGGCCGGACATGCTGGCCGGGTTCGAGACCTGGGGCCGGTCGGTGCTGCTCGGCGTCACCGCGAAGTTCTGATGAGCATATGGCTGGTCCATGCGCTCGTCACGACGCTGCTGTGGGGCGTGTGGGGAGCATTGGCCGGCCTGCCGGGCGAGCACGGCGTCCCGGAGACGCTGAACTACGTCGTCTGGGCGTTGACGATGATCTTGCCTGCGGTATTCATCCTGTATCGCAGCGGCCATCGCCTCCAGCGCGACCGCCGCTCGGTGGTGCTGGGGCTGGTGATCGGACTGCTCGGGGCCGGGGGGCAGCTGATCCTCTTTCATGCGGTGCGCATCGGCCCGCCGTACCTCATCTTCCCGATCATCTCGTTGTCGCCGGCGATCACGATCGCCCTCTCGATGGGCCTGTTGAAGGAGCGGACCGGCCTGATGGGCGCGCTCGGCATCGTGCTTGCGCTGATCGCATTACCGCTTTTCGACTACCGCCCGGAGGGCGCCACGGGCTACGGCCTGTGGTTCCTGCTCTCGCTCGGGATCCTCGCCGCCTGGGGGGTGCAGGCCTACGTCATCAAGCTCGCGAACTACTCCATGGAGGCGTCCAGCATCTTCTTCTACATGATGCTGAGCGGCCTGCTGCTGGTTCCCATGGCGCTCGCCATGACGGACTTCACGCAGCCGATCAACACCGGGCTCGACGGACCCGGGCTCGCGGCGGCGATCCAGATCCTGAACTCGATCGGCGCGCTGACTCTCGTCTTCGCCTTCCGCTACGGCAAGGCGATCATCGTCTCGCCGCTCGTGAACGCCGGTGCGCCCTTGCTGACGGCCGTCCTTTCCATGATCCTCCTGGGCGCCATGCCAGGGCCCGCGAAGATAGCGGGCATCGTGCTGGCGCTGACGGCAGCGCTCCTGCTCGCGCTGCAGCCGGACTCGCCCGCGCAGGAAGCGCACGCGTGAAGGCGCTCCAGGATATCGTCGCGCGCAACACGCGCGGCGAGGCGATCGGCATCTGGTCGTTGTGCTCGGCGCATCCGACGGTGATCGAAAGCGCGATGCACGAGGCGGCAAAGGCCGGCAGCGCGCTGCTGGTCGAAGCGACCTCGAACCAGGTCAACCAGTTCGGCGGGTACACGGGGATGCGGCCGGCGGACTTCGTCCGCTTCCTGCGCGACATCGCCGCGCGCGCAGGTTTTCCAGCAGAGCGCATCTGGATCGGCGGAGACCACCTCGGGCCGAATGCCTGGCGCAGCGAACCTGCGGACGCAGCCATGGCGAAGGCCGCCGATCTCGTGCGCGAATACGTGACGGCCGGCTTCCGCAAGATCCACCTCGACTGTTCGATGGCCTGCGGCGGCGATGCCGAGCCGCTGGCCGAGGAAATCGTCGCGCGGCGCGCGGCAATCCTCGCTGCGGCGGCCGACGAGGCCTGGCGGGAGGCGGGGGGCGAAGCGCCGGTTTATGTCATCGGCACCGAAGTGCCGACTCCCGGCGGCGCGACGGAGAACCTCTCGACGCTCGCGGTCACGAGGCCGCAGGCGGCCGCGGCGACGATCGAAGCCCATCGCCAGGCGTTTGCCCATGCCGGGCTCGAGGGGACCTGGCCGAGAGTCGTCGCTCTCGTCGTCCAGCCCGGGGTCGAGTTCGACCATGACAAGGTCGTCGGCTACCGGCCGCAGGAGGCGAAGCGCCTGAGCGCATTCATTGCCAGTCAATCTCAGTTCACATTCGAGGCGCATTCCACCGACTACCAGTCGCCTGGCGCGCTCGATGCGCTGGTGCGCGATCACTTCGCGATCCTCAAGGTCGGACCCGGCGCAACCTACGCGTTGCGCGAGGCCATCTGGGGTCTTGCCGCCATCGAGCAGGCGCTGGCCGGCGATGGGCGCGTGCCGGACCTGCGCAAGGTCGTCGTTGCAGTCATGCGTTCGGACCCGCAGCACTGGCGCGGACACTACGACGACAAGGGCGGAAGGCTCGACCTCGACTTGCAGTACAGCCTGAGCGACCGGATCCGCTATTACTGGCCGCACCCCGAGGTGCAGCGCGCGGTCGCAGCCATGCGCGAGCGGCTCGACCGGCGCCCGATCCCGCTCACGCTCCTCAGCCAGTTCCTGCCGCGGCAGCACGATGCCGTGCGCGAAGGACGCATCGCGGGCACGACGACCGAGGTCCTGCGGGAAGGCGTCGCGGCCGCGTTGCGGCCCTACGTCGCTGCCTGCGGCGGCGGGCCGAGGTCGACGGCATGAGCACGAATGGATTCCCCGGAGTGCCGGCCGCCGAGCTCGAGTCGCGCGGGGCCGCGTGGACGGCAAGCGAAATTATGCAGCAACCGGAAGTGTGGACTGAAGCGGGGGCCGTCGTTGCCCAGGCGCGTACGGCCATCGATCTCTTCCTGCAGCCGCTGGCCGCGAATCCGCAACTGCGCGTCGTCCTCACCGGCGCAGGCACGTCGGCGTATATCGGCGATTGCCTGGCCCCGGCCCTTGCTGCACGGCTGCGGCGGCGCGTCGAAGCCATCGCGACCACCGACCTGCTGAGCGGCCCCGACCTGCGGCTGCCGTCGGACGGCCCGACGCTACTCGTGTCGTTCGCGCGTTCCGGCAACAGCCCCGAGAGC
>DATMEC010000063.1:0-3766 GCA_035557125.1 Steroidobacteraceae bacterium | reverse complement strand
CGGCGCAGGTACACGCGGTCGAGCGCCAGCAAGAGCTCGCGCTCGCGGGCGATCGCCGTGTGCACCGGCCGGCCGAGATGGCGCTCGAGCTCGTCCTCCTCGAGGAGGTTCGTGGGGTCGGCCATCGCGACGAGGTAGCCGTCCACCTGCTCGGCGAGCACGATGGCGCGCAGCCGGCGGGCGGCGATCTCGGGCAGCTTCTGCGCGATGCGGGGATCGATCGGGTAGTCGCCGAGGTCGACGCGCGCGATCGAGAGCTGCTTCGAGATCGCCTCGATGAGCTGGTCTTCGCTGGCGAACTGCATCCTGATCAGGGTTTCGCCGAGGCGGCTGCGCGTGCGCTTCTGCTCCTTGAGCGCCTTGTCGAGCTGCTCCTCGTCGAGGATGCCGGCCTTGATGAGCAGCTCGCCGAGGCGCAGCCGCTTCATCGAAAGGACGGTCTTGGCTGCTCTCACCGGGCGGCTCCCGGGGTCGCGACCGTGCGGCGGCCGGGTCCGGCGGCGAGGTCCCAGACCGCGTCCGTGTCGACCACGATGGGCCGCAGCAGGATCACCAGCTCGGTCTTGCGCGTGACGTCGTGGTTGTGCCGGAACAGGCGGCCGAGTACAGGCACGCTGCCGAGCAGCGGCACGCTGGACTCGGCTTTGCGCCGCGTCTCCTGCATCAGGCCGCCGATCACCACGATCTGGCCGCTCTTGGCGCGCACGATGCTGTCCGCCTCGCGCACGGTCGAGAAAGCGAGCGGCAGGGACAGGTCGGAATCGGCCACCGTGATGTTCTTGCGGCGGTCCACGACGTCGGTGATGGCCGGGCGCACGTGCAGGATGATGTCGTTCGCGGCGCTGATCTGCGGGGTCACGTCGAGTGCGATGCCGGAGAAGAACGGCGTCAGCGTGACGTCCGGCGTGCTGGTCGTCGCCCCCGCACCGGTCACGGTCGTCGAGGAGACGTTCGTCACGAAGAATTCCTCCGTGCCGACCTTGATCACGGCCTTCTGGTTGTTGACGGTCGCGACGCGCGGGCTCGACAGCACGCTGACGTCGCCCTGGGTCTTGAGCAGCTCGATGAAGGCGGTGAAGTCGCCGAGCTCCGCGGCAATCGTGAACATCCCGCCGAACGCGGAGGTGAGCGTCCCGTTGGGGAGCACGCCGCCGTTCGGGTCGAGGTCGCCCGTGTTGCCGGCGATGTCGGAGCGCGAGCCGAACTCGTCGAGCAGCGTGCCGCCGCCGATCTGCCCGATCGTGTACGTGTCCGACCCGTCCGTGACGATGCCGGCCCAGTTGATGCCCGCCTGGAACTCGTCGGCCAGCGTGACTTCGACGATCTTCGTCTCCATCACGACCTGGCGCACCATGTTGCTCTGCACCTGCGAGATGTAGGCCTCGACCTCGCGCAGCTCGGCCGGCAGGGCGCGCACGACGGCCAGGTTCGACTGCGGGCTGATGACCACGCTGCGGCCCACGCCGTCGCCGACGATGCCCTTGAGCGCCGTCTCGACCTCGAGCCAGAAATTGGAATCGGCGCTGGTGTTGACCATGCTCCCGGGCGTGAACTTGTCCTGCTCGTTGCCCCCGCCGCCGCCGGAGCCGCCGCCGCCGGCGACAATCATCTGGGAGGAGCCGCGCAGGTTATCGCCGGCGCTGATGCGCGTCCGGGAGTTCCCTTCGCGGTGCAGGTTCAGGTAGTCGAGGTGATAGACGCGGGCCTGCAGCCTGGCGGGCAACACGATGTAGCCGCGGTGCGTCGGCTGGTACTCGTAGCCGTAGACCTGGCGCGTGATTTCCACGACGTCCGGGATGGTGACGTCGCTGAGCGTCAGGCTGACGGTCCCCTGCACCTCCGGGTGCACGACCATGTTGAAGGAGGTGTCGCGCACGAGGCCCATGAAGAAGTCGCGCGCGGGCACGTCCTCGACGTTGACGTCGAAGCGCTCGGCCGCGTTCGCGACATCCGGCGTCGCGGGCTTGTCCGGCTGCGCGGGCGCGGGCAGTGCGACGGCGGGCGGCGCCGGTTCCCACACGACCGGCGGCAGGCTGTCCTCCGGTTCGGTGGCGAGGGCAGCGCAGCCGCTGACGCAGACTGCGGCGGCCAGCGCCGCGATCCGATGTGACCAGGCATTCATGACTCGTCTCCCGTCGCCCGCCGCTTCACGTCGGGCGTCTTGATCCGAAGCAGGATCCGCTCGGTGCCGCGCTGCAGGTGCACGCGCCCGGGCTCGATCTCGAGCACCGTCGCGCCGCCGACCTTGCTGCCCGGCGTGACGAAGCGGTCGTTGATGACGGCGCTCCGGCTCGTCGCCGACACGCGGGTCGAATGCAGGCGCAAGCCCGGACCCGCCGCGGGATCGCTCGTGACGGCGGAAAAACCGGGCGGGACCGTGGGGTCACGAACCGGCGGCTCGGCCGGCGCGGCGGTCGAGAAGGCAAGCAGCCCCGCGGCGATGAGGACATTCCGGTAACGGTCAGACACGGATCCACTCCTTGCGCAGGCTCACCGTGAACAGGCGCAGGCGAAAGCGCCGCGCCCCGGGCTTGTCGGCCGTGACCTCGACGCCGTACCAGTACAGGCGCCAGGGCAGCTGCTCGAGCGCCTGCAGGTATTCGATCAGGGCGAGGTAATCGCCTTCGAGGTCGATCACGAGCCCGTGCCGATAGAGCACGGGCAGGTCGAGCCCCTGGGTTTCTACGAGCGGGCGCGCAGGCTCGGTCTGCAGGCCGACCATCCGCAGCCCGCGCACGTTCGCGATCAGCGCCTGCAGCACGGATCTCGCCTGTTCCGGCGCGATGAGCTGCAGGGCCTGGCCCTGGAGCTTCTGGTCGATCGTGCCGACCTGGCCCTCGAACGTGTCGAGCTGGCGGCGGACGGCGGCATCCGGGTCGAGCGCTTCCTGCTGGTCGAGCGCGTCCAGCTCACCCTGCAGCACGCTTTTCTGCGACTCGAGTGATGCGACCTGGGCTTCGGCGTCGTGCAGCCGCTTGCGCGCGGGCGCCCACGCGAGCGCCTCGATCACGAGGACGATGCCGGCGCAGGCTGCGGCCGCGAGCACGATGAGCTCGCGGGAATTGCGGGCCTCCAGCCAGTCGCGCGCGAACGCGAGGCGCTCGATCATGGCGCGGCCTCCGCAACTGGCGCGATTTCCGCTTCAAGCGCCGGGTCCGCGTCCGGCGTGGCTTCGGGCTCCCGGCAGTCTTCGGCCGCCGCTTCGTCGTCCCCGCCGCAGGCCGTGGCCAGCGAAAAGCTCACGGGCCCGCCGCTTGCCAGCGAATTCTTCAGCTCCAGGTGCTGGAAGCTGGTCCCGCGGAAGGCCGGCTCCTGCTGGAGCGCGTCGATGAAACGCGGTACCAGGGTGGCCTCCAGGGCGCCGCCGCGGATCGCGATCTCGCGCCCGCCGTCGGTGATGGCCACGTGCCGCAGCCACAGGCCGTCGGGATTGCGCCGGCCGAAAGCCGCAAGCTGCGCGGAGAAGCCGGCCGTGTTGCCGAGCGTCTTGCCCGCGAGCAGGTCGAGCACCCGGCCCTTGTCGGTGGATTCGCGCTCGAGCTGCTGCAGCTTCGCGACCAGCTCGGGGTCGGCATTGCGCTGCGCGAGAAACTGGCTTCGCTGCTGCAGGTTCAGCATGAGGTCCTCGATCGCGAGGTTCGCCGCCTCGATGCGCCGCTCCGCGGCGTCGGCACGGCTGCCGAGCCAGAACGCCGCGGCGAGTCCGAGGACGAGCGTCGCGCCCGCCGCGATCGCAAGGTGGTTCGCAGCCGGCCTGCGGCGCCCG
>DATMEC010000062.1:0-3592 GCA_035557125.1 Steroidobacteraceae bacterium | reverse complement strand
AGCAGCACGAGGATGCCGAGCGCGAGCACCGCAAGGTCGCGCGGCAGCACGACGAGCACGAGCGCAAGCACTGCGACGAGCCCGACGGCGGTGATGATCCGCTGCCCGAGCATCAGCTGCCCCTCGCCGGGTCCGCAGCCCTGCCGAAGCGGCGTTCGCGGCCGCCGAAATCCGCAATAGCCGCGCCGAAGCAAGCGGCGTCGAAGTCCGGCCATAGCGTGTCGGTGAACCAAAGCTCCGTATACGCGAGGTCCCACAGCAGGAAGTTGCTGATGCGCCGTTCGCCGCCGGTGCGGATGAAGAGGTCGGGTGCGGCACGGCCCGCCGTCTGCAGGCTGCCAGCAACCGCAGCCTCGTCGATTTCCGCCGCATCGCGACGGCCCGCGGCGACGTCGACCGCGAGACGACGCGCGGCCTGGGCGATGTCCCAGCGGCCGCCGTAGGCAACCGCGATCACGAGGTCCAGCCGGAGATGGTGCGCGGTGCGCGCTTCCGCCGCGGCCATGCGCTCGACGAGCGCGGGGGCGAGCCGTGCGCGATCGCCGATGAACCGGATGCGCACCGCGTTGGCGTCGAGCTCGGCCACTTCGCGGTCGAGCGCTTCCAGGAAGAGCTGCATGAGCAGGCCGACCTCGCCGGCCGGGCGCTGCCAGTTCTCGCTCGAGAAGGCGAACAGCGTGAGTGCGCCGACGCCGCGACGCACCGACTCCTCGATCGTCGCGCGCACCGCCTTCGCCCCGGCCCGGTGGCCGGCGACGCGCGGCAGCGAGCGCTGCTCGGCCCAGCGACCGTTGCCGTCCATGATCACGGCGACGTGCTGCGGCACCGCCAGGGCGCCGGACTGATGCGGGGCTACTGCGGGCATTTCAGACCTGCAGCAACTCTTTTTCTTTTTCGGCCAGCACCTGGTCGATGTCGTGGACGTGCCGGTCCGTGAGCTTCTGGATCTCGTCCTGGACGCGGCGGTCGTCATCCTCTGAAATCAGCTTTTCCTTCAGCATATCCTTGAGCTCGTTCATGAGGTCGCGGCGCACCGCGCGCACGGCGACGCGCGCGTTCTCCGCCTCGTGCCGGGCGACCTTGGTGAGATCCTTGCGCCGCTCCTCGGTCATCGGCGGCAGCGGCAGCCGGATCACCTGCCCCGCCGTGTTCGGCGTCAGGCCGAGGTCGGACTTCAGGATCGCCTTCTCGACCGCGGCGACGGCCGACTTGTCCCACGTCGAGATGACGATGGTCCTCGCGTCCTCGACGCTGAGGCTCGCAACCTGGGCGAGCGGGACCTCGCTGCCGTAGTAGTCGACCTTGATGCCGTCGAGCAGGCCGGTGTTCGCACGGCCTGTGCGCATCTTGCGGTAATGCTCCTTGAGGAGCGCGACGCACTTCGACATGCGTTGCGTCGCATCGCGGCTCATTTCCTCGTGCATGTTCGTCCCCTCACAGCCCGTTTGCGACCAGCGTCCCGACATCCTCGCCGTCCACGATGCGCAGCAGGTCGCCTTCGTTCATCAGGTTGAACACGCGCAGCGGCAGCGCGTTGTCGCGGCACATGACGATCGCGGTCGCGTCCATGACCGAGAGCCGGTCGTCGAGCACCTTGTCGAACGACAGCGTCCGGTAGCGCTTCGCCTTCGGGTTGCGGACCGGGTCCTCGTCGTAGATGCCGTTGACCTTGGTCGCCTTGAGGAGCAGGTCGGCGTCGATCTCGATCGCCCTCAGCGAGGCCGCCGTGTCGGTCGTGAAGAAAGGATTGCCGGTTCCCGCGGCGAAGATCACGCAGCGTCCCTTTTCGAGGTGCCGGACCGCGCGGCGCCGGATGTAGTCCTCGCAGACCTCCTGCACGCGGACCGCGGACATGACGCGGGCGTAGCTGCCGAGCGACTCGAGCGCGTCCTGCAGGGCGAGGCCGTTCATGACGGTCGCGAGCATCCCCATGTGGTCGGCAGTGACGCGGTCCATGCCCGTCCGCGCAAGGCCGGCGCCGCGAAAGATGTTGCCGCCGCCGATGACGACCGCGACCTGGATGTCGCGGGTCATGACCTGCCGGATCTCGCTCGCAATGCGCTTCAGGATGGCCGGATCGATGCCGTAGTCGGCTGCGCCGAGCAGCGCTTCGCCGCTGATCTTGAGCAGGATCCTCTTGAGCTGCTGACGGGGCTGCGTATCGGCCATGCACCTACCCTTTTGCGGGCCCCATTCTACGTTCAGGCCCTGCCTTTCGCGGCCTCGACCTGGGCCATCACCTCGGCGGCGAAGTTCTCCTGCTTCTTCTCGATGCCCTCGCCCACCTCGAAGCGCAGGAAGCCGCTCACGGAGGCCTTCGATTTCTCGAGCAGGGCGGCGACGCTGGTGTCCGGGTCCTTCACGAAGGGCTGGCCGGTCAGGCAGATCTCGGCGAGGTACTTGCGCAGGCGTCCATCCACCATCTTCTCGACGATGGCGGGCGGCTTGCCCTCCGCGGCGGCCTGGGCCGCGAGGATCTCGCGTTCCTTGGCGACCGCGTCGCCGGGCACGTCGGCCGGCGACACGTACTGCGGGTTCACGGCCGCAACGTGCATGGCGATGTCGCGAGCAAGCGCGTCGTTGCCGCCCTTCATGCCGACCAGCACGCCGATGCGCGTGCCGTGTACATAGGCCCCAATGCGCTCGGGCGCCTCGAGCCGTCCGGCGCGGCGGATGTCGATCTTCTCTCCGATCTTCGCGATCAGGCTGCGGCGCGTGTCCTCGGCCGTTGCCCCGTGGCCGAGCGCGAGCGCAGCGAGCGCCTCGGGCGTCGTCGCCCTGGCGGCGAGCGCCGCCTGGGCGACGTCGGCTGCAAACGCCTGGAACTCGGGTTGGCGGGCCACGAAGTCCGTCTCGCAGTTGACCTCGACCAGGATGGCCGAGCGGCCATCCGCGCCCATCGCCGTCGAGATGGTGCCCTCGGCCGCGATCCTGCCGGCCTTCTTGTCGGCCTTGGCAAGGCCCGACTTGCGCATGATTTCCGCGGCCGCATCGAGATCACCGCCCGTCTCGATGAGTGCCTTCTTGCACTCCATCATTCCGGCGCCGGTGCGCTCGCGCAGCGTCTTGACGGTTTCCGCGCTGATGCTCATCGTCATGCCCCGCCCTTCTCGGGCTTGCGGGCGGCGGCCACCGGCCGCCGGCGCGCGGGCGCTTTTGCCGTGGCGGCGTCGGATACGACCTCGTCGACGGCCACTTCGTCGTCCGCGACGTCGACCACGACTTCCGGCGCCCCGACGGGGGGCATGGTCGCGGCCGAGGATGTCTCCGCCGACTGGCGCGCACGGGCCGGCGCCTTGCGCCGCACGTTCGCCGCCCTGCGCGGGGCGCGCGCTGCCGACTTGCGGCGCGGCTGGCCTTCCTCGTCGAGCTCGACGAACTCGTCCTCGCCCGCCGGCACGACCGGCACCGAGGACTTGCCGTCGATTACCGCGTCGGCAATGCCGGCCGCGTAGAGCTGGATCGCCTTCATGGCGTCGTCGTTGCCGGGGACCACGTAGTCGATCCCGTCCGGAGAGCAGTTGCTGTCCACGATCGCGACCACCGGGATGCCGAGCTTGCGCGCCTCGTGCACCGCGATCTCCTCGTGGCC
>DATMEC010000061.1:0-7297 GCA_035557125.1 Steroidobacteraceae bacterium | reverse complement strand
GCGCCGTCAGAACGGCAGCTTCATGCCCGGCGGCAGCTGCATCCCGCCCATCGCCCCGGCCATGTGCTGCTGGACGGCCTCGCCGACCCGGCGCGTCGCGTCGTTGCAGGCCGCGGCCACCAGGTCCTCGAGCATCTCGCGGTCGGATGCGGCGACCGTCGGGTCGATCTCCACGCGGCGCACCTCGTGCCGGCCGTTCATGACGACCTTGACCATGCCGCCGCCGGCCTCGCCGGTGACTTCCAGGGCGGCCAGCTGCTCCTGGGCCTTCTGCATGTTGGCCTGGAGCTGCTGCGCCTGACGCATCAGCTGTCCGATGTTCGGTTTCATGCGCGCATTCTAACCGACCGGCTTGATCGAATCCGGCTGCAGCACGGCGCCAAACCGGTCGCGGAGCGCCTGCACGGCGGGATCGCGTTCGAGCGCTGCCCGGGCCTGCTCGATGCGCTCGTCCCGCGCCCGCTCCTCCCGGCGAGCCGGCGTATCGCCGGCGCCTCCGCGCTCAATCTCGACGCTCGCCGACGTGCCAATGCACGCGCGCAGCGCCTGTACGAATCGATCTTCGAGCTGGCGCGTGTGCAGGGTGCTCGCGCGTTCGTCGAGCAGGAAGCGAAAGTGGTCGCCCTCACGGGAGACGAGCTGAAAATTGCCCGCGAGCTGGCGGGCCGGCCCCTTGAGCTCGAGGCGGGCCAGCAGCGCCGGCCAGTCTCCCTCCGCGGGCACCACCGCCGTCTTTGACGGGCCGCGCGCGGGCGAGGCCGCAGGGGCGGGCGCCGTCCGCCCGGCTGCGGCATCGCGCCGGGGGCCTGCCGACTCCGCGGGACGGAAGGCGAGCATGCGCAGCAAGGTCATCTCGAACCCGGTGCGCGGATCCGGCGCGAGGTCGAGGTCGCGCCGGCCGAAGATCGCAAACTGGTAGGCGAGCTGCAGGTCCTCGGCCGCCATGCGTGACGCGAGCGACTCGAGCGCCTCGGGCGGGTGCGCCTCGTCCTCCGCGAGCCCGGGCACGGCCTGTCGCAGCGCCACCTTCTGCAACAGCGCCGCGAGCTCGTCGAGCAGCTGCCCGTAATCCGGCGCGAACTCGTCGATGGCCGCGATAAGGTCGAACAACCCGCGCGCGTCGCGGTCCGCAAGCCGCGCAGCGAGGCCCAGGACCTGCTGGCGATCCACGGTGCCGAGCATCGCGCGCGCGTCGGCCTCGGTGACGCGGCCACCGCCGAAGGCCAGCATCTGGTCGAGGAGCGAGAGCGCGTCGCGCAGGCTCCCGTCCGCCGCCCGCGCAAGCTGCTGCACGGCCGGCGCCTCGAAGGCGGCACCCTCGGCCCCGAGGATGTGCGACAGGCGCGCCGCGATCAGCGCGGCCGGCAGCCGCTTCAGGTTGAATTGCAGGCAGCGCGACAGCACGGTCACGGGCAGCTTCTGCGGGTCCGTCGTCGCGAGCAGGAACTTGACGTGTGGTGGCGGCTCCTCGAGCGTCTTCAGCAGTGCGTTGAAGGAATGGGCCGACAGCATGTGGACTTCGTCGATCAGGTAGACCTTGTAGCGGCCCCGATTCGGCAGGTACTGGACGTTCTCGAGGAGCTCGCGCGTATCGTCGACCTTGGTGCGGGACGCCGCGTCGACCTCGATCAGGTCGACGAATCGGCCTTCGTCAATCTCGCGGCAGGCTCCGCATTCGCCGCAGGGCTTCGAGCTGACGCCACGCTCGCAGTTGAGCGAGCGGGCGAGGATGCGCGCGATGGTCGTCTTTCCGACGCCGCGCGTGCCCGTGAACAGAAATGCGTGGTGCACACGACCCGAGTCGAGGGCGTTCTCCAGCGCCCGGCGCACGTGTTCCTGCCCGACCAGCTCGGCAAAGCTGCGGGGCCGCCACTTGCGCGCGAGGACCAGATAGCTCATCGCAATCCTTTGGGCCGCTTCGACATCATCGCCCATCCGCGGGCAGCGAGGAGGCGGCCCGCGCCAGCACCCCTCCGGCACCCGATGCCACCGCTACCGTTGCTCCCTTCCGGGCCTGGCGGGGTTCACGGCTGATCGTCGCGGAGGAACCGGCGCGAGCCACCATGAACCGGCCGGGCTGGCATCGTAAAGTTGCACCTCGGGGGCGTCAACCGCGCAAGCCGGCGCGCGGCAGCCAGAGCGTCACGGCGGTTCCGCGCCCCGGCACGCTCTCGATCTCGATGCGCCCGCCGTGGATGTCCATGATCTCCTTGACGATGCTCATGCCGAGCCCGGTGCCGGCGACGCCGGACGCGTTCTCGGCGCGGTAGAACTGTTCGAAGATGCGGCGCTGCGTCTCCTCGTCCATGCCTTCGCCGCGATCCTGCACGCAGACGCCGATCTCGCCGGCGTCCGCGACCAGCCGCACGACGATCGGGGCACCGGGCGGCGAGTACTTGCACGCGTTGGCGACGACGTTGCTGAGCGCCTGGCAGAACTTGTCGGCGTCCACGAACGCCTCGGCGTCGCCGATTTCGCCCTCGAGGCTCGGCACGCGCGCATATTCGCCGATCCGGAACGAATCGATGTAGCGCCGGACCGCCGGGGCGAGCGGTTGGCGGATCATGGTGAAATCGCGGCCCGCGCGCGCCTCGATTCGCGCCAGGTCGAGGAGTTCCGAGACGATGCCGGCGATCTGGTCACCGTGGCGGCGCATGGTTGCGAGGATCTCGCCGCGCTGCGACGGCGGCGGGTCGCTCGACTGGAGGTATTCGGCATAGCCGGTGATCACGGCGATCGGCGTCCGCAACTCGTGGGCCGCGGTCGCCACGAAGCGGCTCTTGGCGCGGTCGAGCTCGTCGGCCCGCGTGACGTCGCGGAAGTAGGCGACCTGCGCGCCGGAACGCGCGCCCACGACCCGGCACTCGAGCACGGCCGGCCGCGGGCGCTGCAGCCGCAGCACCGCCGCGCTGCCGGGCTGCGCCTCGCCGGCATGGCCCGTACCTCCGAGGTCGGCGAGCCGCGACCAGAACGCGGAGCGCGAGAGTCCGATCAGCCCGTCGCGCGTCCAGCCCGTCAGCGCGAGGAATGCGGGATTGGTTTCCGTCACGAGGCCCGCCGCGTCGAAGGACACGAGGCCGTCCGGCGACAGGCTGAGGATCGTCGACAGCTCCTCGTTTCGCTCGGTGAGCCGTGCCTCGGCGTTCTCCCGCGCGCGGTTGGAATCGCCGAGCAGGCGCCCCATCCGCTGCAGTTCGCCGACCGTGTGGCGGAACTCGCTGACGCCGAATTCGGGCGAGACCTGCTCATAATCGCCGACCGCGATCCGGTGCGCCATGCGCTCGATCTGCCGCAGCGGCTCGGCGATCCGGTGGCTCACGACGCGCGCGCGGCGGTAGAGGAATGTGAAGAAGATGGCGTAGAAGCCGGCGAGACCCGCGAGCATGACCCACCCCACGGCGGCGAGGTCGCTGTTCAACGTGCGCGACGGCCCAAACACCGCCTGCTCCGGAACGATGCTCATGAGCTTCCATCCGGCCGAAGGAATCGTCTCCCAGGCAACGAGGTGCGGCGACGGCCCATCCAGGCGGCCGCTCCCGGACGGCTGCGCCTTCAGCAGCGCTCCGATTTCCGCGAGGTCCGGCCGGCGGTAAACGTTGAATTCCTCGGGCTTGAACGTGTCGGCCCGGATCGCGTTCACGTACTCGTGCGCCCTGAGCTCGCGCAGCTCGAACAGTTGTTCGCCCTCTGGCGGCAATGCAAGCAGCGTGCCCGACTTGCCGATCAGCAGCAGGAAGCCCTGCCAGGGGATGTCTTCGGCGAGGACGTCGTCCACGATCCGGTCGATCGTGACGTCGGCGCCGACCACGGCCTCGAGGAAATCTCCGCGGTAAGCGGGCGCGATGGCGGAAACCAGCCAGCCCTTGCCGGCCGGGTCCACATAGGCGTCAGTCCAAACCACGGCCCGAGTCGGGTTGTTCCGCGCGTCCGCCTCGTAGTAGAAGTTGAAGTCCGGGATGTTCATGCCCGGGTCGTACACCGAGGCCGTGTCGATCCAAGGCCAGATGCGGTTCAGCGAGTCGTGCGTGTTGAGGTAGGCCTGCACGATCAGCGGGTTCGCGAGCGTCACGTCGCGCAGCAACGAGTCGACGGTCGCGAGCCGTTCGAGCCGCTCGAACTCGGCCGGCCCCTTCGCGGTGAGTGCCGACCAGTACACGGCGGCGCCGCCATCGTCGCTCCAGGTCGTGAGTGCGCCGCTCGGCTGCCGGCGCAGGCGCTGCCGGTCACGCGGGCGCGGCACCGGCCCGGCCAGCGCGGCCGTCGTCTGGCGGCGCAGCAGCTCGGTGAGTGCCGCGACCTGGCCGAGCTTCTGCTCGATCACCGCGGACTGGTCGCTCGCGATGCGCGAGAGTTCCTGTTCCGCGACGTCCGACAAGGCGGCGACGTTCCTGCGCAGCGACCAGGCGTGGCTCGTGAGGTAGACGGCGACGAGCAGGAGCTCGACGACGAGCAGCGGGATCAGGGCATTGCGGACGTATGTGCGCCAGACCCAGCGCAGCAGCGAGGTTTCCGCCTTCGCCATGAAGCTAGTGTATCTGCGCGGGGATTGGCGGAGAGGGTGGGATTGTGCGCGCTGCGCGCGCATCCCTCGCTGTGCTCGGGACCGTCGCCGCTGCGCGGCTCCGTCCTTCGGCGCGCTTCGCTGGCCTCGTCGAACCCGGGTGGGCCCGTCCACACACCTTCATCGCCAAACAAAAGGGGACGGTCACCTTTTCCTTCAATCCTTCGGGAAAAGGTGACCGTCCCCTTTTGTTTGGCGGAGAGGGTGGGATTCGAACCCACGTAGGGCGTAATGCCCTCAACCGATTTCGAGTCGGTGCCGTTATGACCGCTTCGGTACCTCTCCGTTGTGGATTCCGGAACCCGTCATAGCGGGCTGATCCGGAACCGCTATTCTACATCAATGGACCCGGATTCCGCCCCGGCCGCCTCGCCCTGGCGGCGACTCCGCAGCCGGTTCGGCCTACCCGCGATCCTCCTCGTGGCGCTCATGGCCGGCACCTGCTCGCGTATGCCCGGCACACTCGAGCAGGTTCGCGCACAAGGCGTGCTCAAGGTCGTCACCCGCAACAGCCCTCTCGCGTATTACGAGGGTGCGGCTGGTCCGGAAGGCCCGGAATACGAGCTGATGCGCGGCTTTGCCGAGCGGCTCGGCGTGAGACTCGAGCTCAAGATCGTGCGGACAACCGTCGCAGCCCTCGCGACCGTGGCGCGGAACCGCGCCCACGTCGCCGCAGCGGGACTCGTCGTGGACGAGGCCCGCATGGACCGCGTGCGCTTCGGGCCCGTGTTCCAGCGGATCGACCAGCACGTCGTCTACCGGGTGCAGGATCCCCTGCCGCGGTCGGCGGCCGATCTCGTCGGCCGGCGCATCGTCGTGCAGCGAAACTCCGGCCACGCCGCCGCCCTCGCCCGGCTGGCGCAGCAGGCAGCGGGGCTGACATGGACCGAGATCCGGGCTGCCGACACCCTTGACCTGCTCGAGCGCGTCGCCCTCGGCGAGGCCGACCTCACGGTCGCCGACTCGATCGAGTTCTCGCTCGGGCGGCACTTCCACCCGGACCTGCGCCCGGCCTTCAAGCTTGCGGAATCCGAGGCGGTGGCCTGGGCATTGCCGCCCCACGGGGCGGACCTGCTGCCCGAGGTCGAGCACTACTTTGCGGAACTCGCAGCCGACGGCCGGCTCGCCGACATCCTCGAGCGCAACCGGCGCGCGCTCGTGCGCTTCGACCGCGTCGACGCCGCGAACTTCGTCGCGGGCGTCCGCGAGCGGCTGCCGCGCTACCAGGCCTTATTCCAGGAAGCGTCCGCCGCCACGGGCATCGACTGGCGGCTCCTCGCCGCAATCGGCTACCAGGAATCACGCTGGGACGAAAGCGCTGTTTCCCCGACCGGCGTGCAGGGGCTCATGATGCTGACCGCGGAAACGGCGCGCCGCGTCAGAGTCGCGGACCGCGGTGATGCGCGCGAGAGCATCCTGGGCGGCGCGCGCTATTTCCGCGTGGTCGAAAAGACGATTCCCGCGCGCATCCCGGAGCCCGACCGCACCTGGCTCACGCTCGCCGCCTACAACGTCGGCTACGGCCACCTCGAGGACGCGAGAATCCTGACGCAACGCCGGGGGCAGGATCCGGACAGCTGGCCCGACGTGCGCGCAAACCTGCCCTTGCTGGCACAGGAGCGCCACTGCACGACGCTGCGCCGCGGCTATGCACGAGGCTGGGAGCCGGTCGGCTTCGTCCGCAACGTCCAGACCTACGCCGAGCTGCTGCGCTGGATGGTAGCCGACGAGCCGCCCTCAGCGGCGCCCGGCGAAAAAGCGGCGAAGTAGCGCACCGCATTCGTCCGACATGACGCCCCCGAAGCTGTCGACACGGTGATTCATCGCGTCGGAGGCGACCAGGTTGAACGCGCTGCCGGCCGCGCCCTGCCGCGGATCCCACGCTCCGAACACGAGCCGCGCGATGCGCGCGTGGGCGATCGCCGCCGCGCACATCGGGCAGGGTTCGAGCGTCACGTAAAGCGTGGCGTCGCCGAGGCGGTAGTCCGAGGCCGCGGCAGCCGCGGCGCGCAGTGCCAAGATTTCTGCGTGCGCCGTGGGGTCGTGCGCCGCGATCGGGCGGTTCCAGCCTTCCCCGAGCACTACTCCATCGCGTACGACGAGCGCCCCCACCGGCACTTCGCCAGCGGCCTCCGCGCGCTGCGCCAGTTCCAGCGCGCGCCGCATCCAGTCCACGTCGCTCATGCCCCGGTTCGCCTCGACCCGTCCGCCTTCGGCATACGGCAGGTTATCATCTGCATGCGTGCGGCCTGTCCGGTCCTCGCGCCGCAGGGAGACACGCATGGCAGCCGGCCAGCCGATCGAGGAGAAAGTCCGCAGCACGAAGGACGTCGAGATTTTCGTCCGTTCCTTTGTGGCGATCGGCCGTCCGCGTGCCGCCATCGTCATCTGCCACGGCGTCAATTCCCACGGCGGGCAGTATCTCTGGTCCGCCGGGGAACTTGCCCTCGCGGGCTTCGCCACGTTCACGCTGGACCTGCGCGGCCGCGGCCGGTCGGACGGCGAGCGCTATTACGTCGATGACGTCGCGGACTATGTCGCGGACGTCGCGGCAGTGATACGCCTCGCGAAGTCCAGGAATCCGGGACTGGCCGTGTTCCTGCTGGGTCACAGCGCGGGCGGTGTCGTGTCCTCGACCTTCGCGCTCGACCACCAGGCCGAGATCGCGGGACTCGTCTGCGAGAGTTTCGCCTTCAAGGTGCCGGCGCCGGACGCCGCGCTCGCCGTCATCAAGGG
>DATMEC010000060.1:0-5798 GCA_035557125.1 Steroidobacteraceae bacterium | reverse complement strand
AGGCGATTTTTCATCGGCCGCATATTTCATGGCTGCCGGCGTCATCGCCGGATCCGGCGGCCTGGTCATCCGCGACGTCGGCGTCAATCCAACGCGCTCGGCCCTGCTCGAAATCCTTCGGCTGATGGGTGCCGACATCCGTGTGCATGCGGGGGCCGGGATGGATGCGGAGCCGCAGGCCGATCTTGAGATCCGCCCGGGCAGGTTGCGCGGGATCGAGGTGCCGCCGGCGCTGGTGTCGATCGCCATGGACGAACTGCCGATCCTGTTTGCCATGGCGGCACTGGCCGACGGTGAGACGGTCGTGACGGGCGCGTCCGAACTCAGGGTCAAGGAAAGCGATCGACTCGCGGCCATGACGTCGGGCCTGGCGGCCCTCGGCGTCGCCGTCAAAGTTCTGCCGGATGGAATGCGAATCCGCGGCGGCCCGGTGAGGGGCGGCGTGGTCGAGAGCTACGGTGATCATCGGGTCGCCATGGCGTTCGCCGTGTTGGGTGCGCGGGCCGATTCGGCCATCACCATCCAGGGCGTGCAGAATATCGCGACTTCGTTTCCGCGCTTTGCGCAGTTGGCGCAGGCCGCGGGATTGCGACTCGCGGAGGAGGCTTGAGCCAGGTTCCAGTCATTGCCATCGACGGCCCGAGCGGGTCCGGCAAGGGCACGATCGCCCGCCAGGTGGCACGTCATCTGGGCTGGCACCTGCTGGATAGCGGAGCGCTGTACCGACTGGTGGCGCTGGCCGGGATGCGGGCCGGCATAGCGGCCGACGACGATGACGGCCACGCGGCAGTGGCCGCAAGTCTGGATGCCACCTTCGGCATGGACGACGAAGGCGGGGAACTCGTGCGGCTTGCGGGCGCCGACGTCACGCGCGAACTGCGGGCCGAGGCTACCGGCGAGGCGGCATCGAGGGTCGCAGCCTGGCAACCAGTGCGATCGGCCCTGTTGGGCCGCCAGCGGGCTTTTGCGCGCGCCCCTGGGCTGGTCGCTGACGGCCGCGACATGGGGTCGATCGTCTTCCGCGACGCGGGCCTCAAGATCTTCCTGACGGCCAGCCCCGGGGAAAGGGCGCTAAGGCGCCATAAGCAGTTGAAAGGAAAGGGGTTGGGTGGTAGCCTTGCCGCCCTTTCCGCAGAGATCGCCGAGCGGGACAGGCGGGATACCACGCGAGCCGTGGCCCCGCTGGTCGCGGTTCCAGAGGCGGTCGTCGTGGATTCGACTGCGTTGACCATCGAGGAGGTCGTCGGGCGGGTCATAGAACTCGCGCGCGAGCGGTTTCCGGAGGCGGCGCGCGTGCGCTGAGGAGCCGGCAGGAGCCGGCAAGGTCGGCGGGGCAGGATGCCCGGCCGCGTGAGCAGGACCCGCATCGGCAGGATGCCGTGCGGCAGGTAAACCCCAATGGGCCCCGCGGCCCGGATGACCCAATGACCGAATCTTTCGAGCAACTCTTCGAGCAAAGCCTCGCCAGCCAGCAGATCAAGCCCGGCCAGATCCTGACCGGCACCATCGTCGACATGAACGACGACGTCGTCATCGTCAGCGTAGGCCTCAAGTCCGAGGCCGTGATCCCCTTGGATCAGTTCCGCAACGAGAGCGGACAGGTTGAAGTCACCATCGGCGAGGAGGTCGAGGTGGCGCTGGATGCCGTAGAGGACGGCTCCGGCGAGACGCGCCTGTCGCGCGAAAAGGCCAAGCGCGCCCGCACCTGGACCCGCCTCGAGGAGGCCTTCACCAAGGGCGAGATCGTCAAGGGCGTGATCAACGGCCGCGTCAAGGGCGGCTTCACCGTCGAGCTCGACAACGTGCGCGCCTTCCTGCCCGGTTCACTGGTGGACGTGCGGCCGGTGCGCGACCCGAGCTACCTCGAAGGCAAGGAACTCGAGTTCAAGGTCATCAAGCTCGACCAGCGCCGCAACAACGTCGTGGTGTCGCGCCGCGCGGTCGTCGAGCAGGAATACAGTGCCGAGCGCTCGCAGCTGCTCGACAACCTGAAGGAAGGCGACGTGGTCAAGGGTACGGTCAAGAACCTGACCGATTACGGCGCGTTCGTGGACCTCGGCGGCATCGACGGCCTGCTGCACATCACCGACATGGCCTGGAAGCGCGTCAAGCACCCGTCCGAGATCGTGAAGGTCGGCGACGAGATCGACGTCCGCATCCTCAAGTTCGACCGCGAGCGCCAGCGCGTCTCGCTCGGCATCAAGCAGCTCGGCGCCGACCCGTGGCAGAACATCGCGCGCCGCTACCCGCCGAACACGCGCCTGTTCGGCAAGGTCACGAACATCGCCGACTACGGCTGCTTCGTGGAGATCGAGGAAGGGGTCGAGGGCCTCGTCCACGTCTCCGAGATGGACTGGACCAACAAGAACGTGAATCCCGCCAAGGTGGTGCACGTCGGCGAGGAGGTCGAGGTGATGGTCCTCGACATCGACGAGGAGCGCCGCCGCATTTCGCTAGGCCTCAAGCAGTGCAAGCCTAACCCGTGGCGCGAGTTCGCCGACAGCTTCAACCGCGGCGACAAGGTGTCGGGACAGATCAAGTCGATCACCGATTTCGGCATCTTCATCGGCCTCGCGGGCGGCATCGACGGCCTCGTGCACCTCTCCGACATCTCCTGGGACCGCCCGGGCGAAGAGGCGGTGCGCGACTACCAGAAGGGCCAGACCGTCGAGGCCATGGTGCTGTCGATCGACCCGGAGCGCGAGCGCATCTCGCTCGGCGTCAAGCAGATGGCCAAGGACCCGATGGCGTCGTACCAGGCCGATCACCCGAAAGGCAGCATCGTCAAGGGCATCGTCAAGGAAGTCGATGCGCGCGGCGCGATCATCGACCTCGGCGATGGCATCGAGGGCAGCCTGCGCGGCTCCGAGCTCGCGCGCGAGCGCGTCGAGGACGCGCGCACGGTGTTGAAGGTGGGCGACGAGATCGAGGCGCGCTTCGTCGGCATCGACCGCAAGAGCCGCGCGATCTCGCTGTCGATCCGCGCGATAGAGGCCGAGGAAGAGGCCGAGGCGGTCCAGCAGTACCGCGGCTCCGATTCGGCGACCGGCACGTCGCTCGGCGACCTGCTGAAGGAGCAGATCTCCGGTCAGTGAGTCGGTCCGGGCCGCCGCCGGGGATGGCGGTGGCGGTCCGCAGTTGAGGACGGGAGCAATGACAAAATCAGAATTGATCGAGATCATCTCCGCCAAGCAGAAGCACCTTCCGGCCAAGGACATCGAGCTGGCGGTGAAGCAGATGCTCGAGATCATGAGCGATGCGCTCGCCGGCGGCGAACGCATCGAGATCCGCGGCTTTGGCAGCTTTTCGCTGCACTTCCGCCCGCCGCGCCAGGGCCGCAACCCGAAGACCGGCGAGGCCGTCGCGCTCGCCGGCAAGTACGTTCCGCATTTCAAGCCGGGCAAGGACTTGCGCGAGCGCGTCAATGCGGGACAGTCCCACCCGATCCGGGACTGAGCCGGCGGGCGCCGGCCGCGCGCACCTGCCAACGGCATGAACCCTGAATCGATCTGGATCCTGCTCGGGGTCCTGTTCCTCGGCGGCGCCATCGGCTTCTACGCGTCCCGCAAGCCGCGGCCGAGTGACGTCGGGGAAGAGCGCCTGCGGGGCAACTACCTTGCCGGCGTGAACTTCCTGGTCAACGAGCAGCCCGACCGCGCCCTCGAGGCATTCCTGCGCGCCGTCGAGCTCGATGACGACACCATCGAGACCCACTTTGCGCTCGGCAGCCTCTATCGCCGGCGCGGCGAGGTGGACCGCGCCATCAAGATTCACCAGAACATCGCGACCCGCGAAACGCTGGAACCGAACCAGCGCGAACAGGCGGGTTTCGCGCTGGCCCAGGACTACCTGAAGGCGGGCATGCTCGACCGTGCGGAGAAGATCCTCGAGCCACTTGCCGCCTCCGGCGCGCACCGCATGGCCGCGATGCGTAAGCTGATGCGCATCTACGAGCAGGAGCAGGAGTGGGTGAGGGCGATCGGCGTGTTCCGCGAGCTGGAGAAGGCAGGGCGGGCGCCGCAGGAAAGCGCCATCGCGCACTACTACTGCGAGCTGGCAGAGGCGGCACGGGCGCGCGGCGTGCTGGACGAGGCCCGCGAGCACCTGCGCGCGGCACGCAAGGAAATCCGCCGCTTTCCGCGCGGCGCGCTGGTCCGTGCCGACATCGCGATCGAGCAGGGCGACTTCGAGCTGGCCGAGCGGTTGCTTGGCGGCGTGCTGCAGCACGACGCTGCGCTCGCAATCGAGGTCATGCCCCGACTCGTGCGGCTTGCGCGCGCGGCGGGCAGCGCGGGCGAGTCGGCCGTCCAGCGCGTGGTCGAGGGCCGGCCGGACGCCGTCAACGAGATGGCCATCGCCGCGATCATGTCCGACGCGCTCGATTTCGCGCCGCTCGAGAAGCGGGTGCGCGCCTTGCTGGCGCAAGACGACGCGATCGCCGGGCTGGTGCGCGCGATCGGCCGCGACCCGGCCGCGCTGGACGCGCGCGCCGTGGTCGACATCGCCGCGGTGCTGCGCCGCCTCGCGGCTCGCACGCCGCGCTATCGTTGCGCGAACTGCGGCTTCTCGAGCATCGACCACTTCTGGCAGTGCCCGGGCTGCAAGACCTGGGACAGCCAGCGGCCGCTGCTGCGGTTCGACCTGGTTGCAGGGCTCGAGGGCGGCGGCAAGAAGTAGGACGCGCCGAAAGCTGCCGTTTCAGCGGGCGTCCAGCAGATACAGCCGGATCTGCCGCTCGGCCCTCCGGCTGAACACGATACGGCTTCCGGCCGGCGACCAGCGCGGATTGGTGCTGCGTCCCGGCAAGTCGACGAGCGTGCGTATGCCGGATCCGTCCGCGTTCATGACGAGAATCACCGCGCCGTCGTCTGCCACTTCGCGTGCAAAGACGATTCGCTTGCCGTCATGGGACCACGCGGGCCAGCCGTCGAAGGCCGGGTGACGCGTAAGATTGATTTCGCCCGTGCCATCGGCGCGGATCATGGCGATCTCCGAGTTCCCGTCCTCGAGCTGCCTTCGGAACAGGATCCTGTCGCCGGTCGGGGACCAGGACGCATACGTTGCAATGCCGCCGCGTGTCAGCGGGCGGACGTCGGCGCCGTCCGGATTCATTGAGAACAGCTCGAAGACGGCGGGATTTGCGGGATCCCGGCTGTTACGGGACGAATTGAAGAGGATGCGCGAACCGTCGGGCGACCAATGGGGGTGTATGTCCGGGCCCGGGCTGCGCGTGATACGGGCGGGTGCGCCCCCGTCCGCACGCATGACGAAGATCTCGGGATCGCCGTCGACCGCCGAAACGTAGGCGATGTGCGTGCCATCAGGTGACCAGCCCGGCGCATCGTCTTCGATGGGGCCGTGCGTAAGCTGTCGCAGCTCGCTGCCGTCGGCGCGCATCGACCAGACCTTGAGTGCACCGTTGCGGTTCGAAACGAATGCGAGGCTGGCGCCGTCCGGGGACCACGCGGGCTCGTAATCCACGAGTCGCGAGAGCGGCTCGGCCACGGCAGCCGGCGTCACCGGATCGGCCTGTGCGGTGGTAGCGGCGAGGGATGCGAGGATCAGCATGCGCAACTGCATCGGCTGATTATGGCCGCACCCGTGCCGGAAACTCGCCATTTGCGACGGATTGTCGTGCCGCCGGCGACGACGCGTTTGCCTAGTCTTGCTCCCCGGGCGCGGCGGTGGTCGCCGCGCGCGAGAGACAAGGGAGTGTAGCCATGTTGATCAAAGGACTGGGTGCGGCCCTCGTGGCCGCGACGCTGCTCGCGCCGATCGCCATCGCCGGGCCCGTCGAT
>DATMEC010000059.1:0-3726 GCA_035557125.1 Steroidobacteraceae bacterium | reverse complement strand
ACGTGCGGCAGCAGGAACGGCGGGAAGCCGCCCTTGATCACGACGTCCGACACGGTCTGGCGGATGTACGGAAACAGGATGTTCGGCGCGAACGTGCCGAGGATGCGGCGCGTTTCGTCGGCGCCGAAGCCGCGCACCAGGAATACGCCCGCCTGCTTCACCTCGGCGAGGTAGACGGCGACGTCGCCGGCTTTCGCCTCGAGCGTCACCGAGAGGACCACTTCGTGCGCGTCCTGGCCCACGGTGTTCGACATGGTGCTGAGGTTTAGCGAGATCTTCGGGTCCTGCGTCTGGGCCGGAAGGTACGGTCCCTTGGGCGCCTCGAAGGACAGGTCCTTGATGTAGACCGTCTGCAGCGCGACCGCGGGGCCTTGCCCATTGGTCGCGGCTTCGCCGGCGCCGGTGGGCGGAGTGTCTTGATCAGCCATCGTCATTCCTTTGTATGCATCAGTTGGGTGAGTTCGCCGCTCGCATTGAGCGCGCGAAGCTCCTCGGCGCCGCCGATGTACCGTTCGCCGACAAAAACCTGTGGCAGAGTGCGCCGTCCGCTCCTCGCCAGCAACCATTCCCGCAAACCCGGCTCATCCTCGACGGAGCGCTCGGTGTAGGGGATGCCGCGCCGCTCGAGCAGCGCCTTCACCTGTGTGCAAAAGCCGCAGAAACTTCCGGTGTAGACGGTGACCGCGGCCACGGCCGCGCCTCAGCCCCTGATGACCGGCAGGTTCTCCTGCGTCCAGGCCGCGAGCCCGCCGCGCAGGCCGAAAACGTCCTTCACGCCCGCCCGTGTGAGCGTGCGCTGCGCCGCCGCGGTGGTGGCGCCGTCCCCGCAATAGAGCACGACGGTCTTGGCGGCGAGCTTGCCGAGCGCCTTGGGGTCCGCGGAGAGCTGGTCACCCGGAAGGTTCTTTGCGCCTGCGATGTGCCCGTCCTTGAACTGGTTGGCCGAGCGCAGGTCCACGAGCACGGCGCCGGAGTTCACGAGGCGGATCGCCTCGTTCGGGGCGACTGCCGAGGCAAGGGCGATGCGCTGGCGGACTTCGTAACCGAGGACGATGAACGTCATCAGCACGAGTCCGCCCGCCAGAAGCGGTTCATTGGTGAAATAATCGATCAGTCGGTCCATGGGGCCGCGCATTATATCAGAGCAAAAACTCCTGCTATATCAGTCACTTAAGATCACACGGCGGATTCTCGCCGCCCTCCTCGCTGCGATCATCGCCGTGCAGGCAACGCCCGCCGCCCAGGACGCTGATGCCGAGAAGGAATTGCGCGAGGTGCGTGAGCGCATCGAGGCGCTGCAGCGCTCGATGCGCCGCGACACGGACCGGCGCGATGCGCTCTCGGGCCAGCTCCGCGACGCCGAAGACAACGTGCGCGGTGCGCGCGCGAAGCTCGGCGACATCCGCAAGCGCCTGGTGGAGTCCGACGCGTCCCTCGAGCGCCTGGCGGCGGAACGCGAGCGCCACCAGGCGGCGCTCGGCAAGCAGCGCGAGGTGCTGGCGGCGGAACTGCGCAGCGCCTACGTCGGCGGGCGGCAGGAGCAGTTCAAGCTGCTGCTGTCCCAGGACGACCCCGCGACCCTTGGCCGCATGCTCGTCTACTACTCGTATTTCGGCCGCGCCCGCGCGGCGAAGATCACCGAGATCCAGGGCATCGTCGCCGAGCTGGAGGAAGCCGCAGAGGCGGAGGCCGCGGAGCGCGAGCGGCTGGCGGCCCTCGAGGCCGAGAGCCGGCAGCAGCTTTCGACCGTTGACGCCGCGCGCAACGAGCGCAGCCGCGCCCTCAAGTCGATGAACGCCCAGATCAAGAACCGCAACGACTCGATCGCAAAGCTCAAGCGCGAGGCGGCCGCGCTCGAGAAGCTGGTCGCAGACCTGCGCCGCGCGATGAGCGACCTGCCGGCGACGGGCGGGCAGGCATTCGAGAAAGTTCGCGGCCGCCTCAACTGGCCGGTTGCCGGCAAGATCACCGCGCGCTTCGGCCAGTCCCGGGGCGGCGGCCTCAAGTGGAACGGGGTCATGATAGAGGCGGCCCGCGGCACGCCGGTCAAGGCGCTCTACGACGGGCGCATCGCCTACGCCGACTGGCTGCCGGGCATGGGCCTGCTCGTGATCGTGGACCACGGCGGCTACATGAGCCTCTATGCCCACAATGAGCAGATCTACAAGGCGGTGGGCGCGCGCGTGTCGGGGGGCGATGCCATCTCGACGGTCGGCGACACAGGGGGGCGCAGCGTGCCCGGCCTCTACCTCGAGATCCGCCGCGGATCCAAGGCGGTAGACCCTGTCCCCTGGTTCCGGCGGGCTTCCCCCTAGTCGCCGGCGCCGCCTCCTACAAACTGCGGATTACGTCAAAGACGGGGGGCAGCGCCTGGGCGAGGCTGTGCTGTGGCTACAACTGCGCCCATGGAACTGCCCGTGCACCTGGCGAGTTCGCGTCCCAATCTCGATCCGTACGGACATCTCCTGCGGATGCTGATGCCGCGCGCCGTCGGGATCGGCTTCTACGACGCGAGGGGCGTGCCGCTCTGGCTGGCGACCGACTACGACGGGCCCGACGCGGCGCCGCTCGTCGCGATGGCGCTCGAGCAGGCCGTGCCTGCAACCACCGCCCGCATCGACGGCTTCAGCCACGAACACGAAGGGGCGCCGGCCTACGTCTTCAGGATGCGCAACGGCGAGGGCGAGGTCATCGCCGTTGCGACCCTCGTGACGCGCGACGGCGAAAACCGTCCCTACAACTTCGTCCAGACCCTGGTGCAGCCGGCGCTCGAGTGCCTGCAGCGCGAGCTCGAGGCGCGCGTCAGCTTCGACACGCTGACCCGCGACCTGCGCTCGCGGGACGACGACCTCGAGCTGCTCCTCAAGTTGGCCCCCGAGGACCCGGACAACCCGGAGGCGGGCGACGAGCTCGGCGTCATGGTGCAGACCTGCGTGGACCACCTCGGCTGCCTGCTCGGCGCCCTGGTCGTGCCCGAGCGCGGCGTCGCGATCTGCAAGGCGCCGCGCGGCGAACGGCCGCAGGTCGAAATCCTGACCAAGGTCCACCGTAACCTGCTCAACTGGGTGCAGCTGCAGCGGCGCAACCTCGTGATCAACAAGATCAAGGTCCGCCCGATCGAGCTGCCGCCCTACAAGATCCTCGCGACGCCGGTCCGCCACGCGTCCGGCCGCGTGGCCGGCTTCCTGGTGATGTTCCGCGAGGCGGACGCCGCGAAATTCGACGCGCGCACCGAGCGCCTGGTCGAGCTGCTGGCGCGCAAGACGACGACCGCGCTCGCGAACAACTTCGACTCGCTCACGGCGCTGCTCACGCGCTCCGCCTTCGAGACGCAGGTCCGCGGACAGCTCGCCGCGCGCCGGCAGCCGGCGCCGGAATGCGTCCTGTACATGGACGTCGACCGCCTGCACGTGGTCAACGACAACTTCGGCATGCACGTCGGCGACGAGCTGATCGGCAAGGTCGCCGAAGTGCTGCGCAAGAAGCCGCGCCCGGGCGCGCTCGCGGCGCGCATCGCGGGCGACCGCTTTGCCGTCTTCCTGCCGGACTGCACGCTCGACTTCGCGCAGCAGATCGGCGACATGCTGCGGCGCCAGTGCGCCGAGCTCACCTACGCGCGCGGCGACGGCACGGTGCAGGTCTCGGTCAGCGTCGGCGTCGCCGAGCTGCCCGCGGAATCGAGGAACCGCCTCGCGCACGGGCTCGCCAACGCGGAGATCGCCTGCA
>DATMEC010000058.1:0-4874 GCA_035557125.1 Steroidobacteraceae bacterium | reverse complement strand
CGCACCAGGTCGACCAGCATCGAACGCTGCCCGGCATCCAGCTTCATGCTCGTGAGCCAGGTGCCGGCGAGCCCGTCGAGCGTCCAGGGCGAGAACACCAGGAAGAAGTTCGGCCGGAAGCTGTCCCATTCCACCTCGCGGAAGCTCAGGATCTCCGCTTCCACCGTCTCGCCCGCGACGTCGAAGGCGAGGCGGTCGCCGAGCTCGAGCCCGAGCTCCTCCTGGTACTCGGTCGCGACCGAGACATAGTGCTTGCCGCGGTCGGACTCGTCCCACCAGCGGCCCGCCACCATGCGGTTGTCAACCTGCGGACGCTCCGCCCACGACAGGTTCTGCTCGCGCTCGGCGAAGCCCTCGCCGCGGTCGGTTTCCGGCTCGATTTCCTCGATCGGGCGGCCATTGATCGCCGTCATGCGCGCGCGGATCATCGGGAAGAGCTGCGGCGCCGGCAGGCCGCGGTCCTCCACGAATCGTGCGAATTCCACCGTCTCGGCCGCGGGGATGTTGATCATGAAGAAGTTCGGCGTGTCCGCAGGCAGGCTCGCGCGCCAGTCCTTCAGAAGGTCGCCGCGCACGACGGCGAGGAGCAGCAGCACCATCAGCCCGAGGCCGAATGCGACCACCTGCACCACGCTCTCGCGCCCGCGCCGGGCGAGGTTCGCGACGCCATAGCGCCAGGCGACGCCGACCGCCCCGCGCAGGCGGCCCGCAAGCCGCACCAGCAGGAATCCGGCGCCGTAGAGCACCGCGAGCGTCACGGCGATGCCCGCGGCGAGCACGCCGACGAGGCGCGCGTCACGCACCAGCCAGTACAGCACGCCGACGAGCGTCACCACCGCGAGGCCGTACGACACCGAGTACCGCAGCGGCGGCGGCTCCAGGTTCCGGCGCAGCACGCGCGCGGGCGGGACGCGCTTCAGCTGCAGCATCGGCGGCAGCGCGAAGCCGACCAGGATCGCGAGGGCGGTCACGCCGCCCATGATCGCGGGCGCGAGCGTCGGCGGCGGCAGGTCGGCGCGAACCAGGTCACCCACCAGGCGCGTGAGCACCTCCTGCGCGAGGAATCCGAGCGCAGCGCCGATGACCGCTGCGACCAGGGCGACCAGTGCGAGCTCGATGACGGTCACGGCGAGCACGAGCCGCTGCGGCGCGCCCATGCACTTCATCAGCGCGACGCTGTCGAGGTGGCGCTGCGAGTAGCGCCGCGCCGCCATGGCGACCGCCACGGCCGCGAGCAGCACGGTGATCATCGCGGACAAGTTGAGGAACCGCCCGGCGCGCCGGGTCGAGGCCTGGACCTGCGGGCTCTCCTCGGACACGCCGACCAGGCGCTCGCCCTCGGCCTTCCGTTCCTGGAGGAGCGCGCGGAAATCGCGGATGTCCGCGGGCCGGCCGGCGAAGAGCAGCGAGTAAGTCGCGCGGCTTCCCGGCCCGAGCAGCCCGGTGGCGGCGAGGTCCTCGAGCGGAATCAGGAGCGAGGGCGCGAGGTCCACGAAGGCCGAGCCCTGGTCGGGCCGGTAGTCGAGCACGCGCGTCACCGTGAATCCGCTCGCGCCGATGCTGACGCTGTCGCCGACCTTCGCCCCGATGCGCGCCAGCAGGCGCGAGTCGAGCCAGGCCTCGCCGCGGGCCGGAAGCGCGTCGGTCTCGCGCGCCGGCGCGAAGGGCGCGTCCGCGATCTTCAGCCTGCCGCGCAGCGGATAGCCCGGGCCTACCGCCCGCACAGCGGTGAGCGCGGATTCTGCGCCGAGGAACACGACGCTCGGGAACGAGACGATGCGGGCGGTGGCGATGTCCTGCCCGGCGGCGAGCGCCTCATACTCCGTCGAGATCGGTTCCGGCGACCGCATCCTGAGGTCCGCTGCGAGAACCTCCGCAGCGCGCTGGTCCACCGCCTGGCCGATGCGGTCGGTGAAGAAGCCGACGCCGGTCAACGCCGTGACCGCGACGAGGAGCGCGGCCAGGAGCACCGCGAGCTCGCCCGAGCGCCAGTCGCGCGACAGTGCGAGCAGCGCGAATCGGAGCGCGCGCATCAGGTGATCCCGGTCCCGACCTGCCGCCCGGCGTCGAGCTCGATCACGCGCCCGCAGCGCGCCGCGATCTCGCGGTCGTGCGTCACCAGCACGAGCGTCGTGCCGTTCGCCGAGTTGAGGTCGAACAGCAGATCCATCACGCGATGGCCGGTCCTGGCATCGAGGTTTCCGGTCGGCTCGTCGGCGAACAGCACGGACGGGCGCGTCACGAACGCACGGGCGATCGCGACGCGCTGCTGCTCGCCACCCGACAGCTGGCGCGGGTAGTGGCCGAGGCGCGGCGCGAGCCCGACCTCGGTGAGCGCCGCCTTCGCCCCCAGGCGCGCGTCTGACCGGCCGGCGAGCTCGAGCGGCAACATCACGTTCTCGAGCGCGGTCAGCGACGGCACGAGGTGGAAGGACTGGAACACGAAGCCGACGTGGCGTGCGCGCGCCGCGGCGCGCCCGTCCTCGTCGAGCGCGGACAGTTCCGTGCCTTCGAGCCAGACGGAGCCCGCGGTCGGCTCGTCGAGGCCGGCGAGCAACGCAAGCAGCGTGGACTTTCCGGCGCCCGAGGCGCCGACGACAGCGACCGTCTCGCCCGCGCCGATGGCGAGGCTGACGTCGTCGAGGATGGTCAGCATTCCCTCGGGACTGGTAACCTCCTTGCGCAAACTTCTGGCTTCGAGAACGGTCTTTCGATTCATGCTTCGCGTACTGACTTTTGCCCTCGTCCTGGCCGCCGCGCTGCCCGCGCACGCGGCGAAACCGCCGGTGATCCTCGTGCTCGGCGACTCGCTGTCCGCCGGCTACGGGCTCGCACCCGGCCAGGGCTGGGTTTCCCTGCTTCAGCAGCGGTTGAAGCAGGAAGGTTACGGGCACCGTGTCGTCAACGCCAGCGTGACCGGCGAGACGACCGACGGCGGTCTCGCGCGCCTCGACCGTGCGCTTGCGACGCACGACCCCGGCATCGTAATCCTCGAGCTTGGCGGCAACGATGGCCTGCGCGGACTGCCGGTCTCGCGCGTCGAGACGAACCTCGGGCTCCTGATCACCAAGAGCCGGGCGGCGGGCGCCGACGTGCTGCTACTGACCGTGAGCATGCCGACGAACTACGGGCCGAAGTACACGACCTCGTACCAGAAGATCTATGACGACCTGAAGGCGCGCTACCGGATCGGTTCCGCCGCGCTCATGAGCCCGGAGGTCGCGCTCAACCTCGCCTATTTCCTGCCGGACGGCATACACCCGAACGCAACGGCGCAGCCGCTGCTCCTCGACAACGTCTGGATCCAGCTCACGCCGCTCTTGCGCCGCGAGTAGAAGGCGCGTCAAATCCGGACGGTGTCCGGGGGATGCGCGGTGCCGATTTTGCGATGCAGCAATGGATGATTCGAACTCGGCCGACGGCCGGTTCTGGCTGCGCGACTATCCGCCCGACGTGCCCGCGGATATCGACCCGGACGCAATCCCTTCGCTGAAGCACCTGTACGAGGACGCACTCGGGCGCTACGCGGACGCGACCGCCTACGCCAACATGGGCCGCACGCTTACCTACGCGCAGCTCGACGAGCATTCGCGCCGGTTTGGCGCCTGGCTGCAGAAAGTAGCAGGCCTCACCCGGGGCGACCGCGTCGCGATCATGATGCCGAACCTCCTGCAGTACCCGATCGCGATCATGGGCGCGCACCGCGCGGGCTGCGTCGTGGTCAACGTCAACCCGCTATACACGGCGCGCGAGCTCGAGCACCAGCTCGTGGACTCGGGCGCGACCGTGATCGTCATCTTCGAGAACGCAGCGGCGACGCTCGAGCAGGTGGTCGCGCGCACGCGGGTGCGCAAGGTGATCGTGACCGGCATCGGCGACATGCTCGGCTTCCCGAAGGCTGCGATCACCAACTTCGTGATCCGCAAGGTCAAGAAGATGGTGCCGGCGTTCTCGCTGCCGGGCGCGGTGCGCTTCAACGACCTGCTCGCGAAAGCCGCCTCGCTCGAGCTCGATCGCGTGGAGGTATCCGGGGAGGACGTCGCCTTCCTGCAGTACACGGGCGGCACGACCGGCGTGTCCAAGGGCGCCGTACTCACGCACCGGAACATGGTCGCGAACACGCTGCAGGTCGTCGCCTTCGTGCCGGAGCTCCTGGAGATCAGGAACCCTGCCGTCATCACGGCTCTGCCGCTCTATCACATCTTCGCGCTGACGACGAACTTGCTGGTGTTCACGCGGGTGGGCGGCAACAACGTGTTGATCACGAACCCGCGCGACATGCCGGGCTTCGTCAGGGAGTTGTCCAAGGTGAAGTTCACCTTCATCACCGGCGTCAACACGCTGTTCAACGCGCTGCTCCACACGCCCGGATTCAAGGACCTCGACTTCAGCTCGCTCAAGGTCGCGCTCGGCGGCGGCATGGCCGTGCAGGCTGCGGTCTCCGAGCGATGGCGCCAGGTCACCGGCCGGCATATCTGCCAGGGCTGGGGACTCACCGAGTCCTCGCCTGTCGGCACCGCGAACCTGCCGCGCTCGACCGACTTCACCGGCTCCATCGGCTATCCCATTCCCTCCACCGAGATCTCGATCCGCGACGACGACGGCCACGCGCTACCGGTCGGCTCGGTCGGCGAGATCTGCATCCGCGGCCCGCAGGTGATGCGCGGCTACTGGCAACGGCCCGAGGAGACGGCGAAGGTCATGCTGCCGGACGGGTGGCTGCGCACCGGCGACGTCGGCCGCATGGACGAGCGCGGCCGCACGTACATCGAGGACCGCAAGAAGGACATGATCCTGGTGTCGGGCTTCAACGTGTACCCGAACGAGGTCGAGGGCGTGGTCGCGCAGATGCCGGGCGTGCTGGAGGTGGCGGC
>DATMEC010000057.1:0-4295 GCA_035557125.1 Steroidobacteraceae bacterium | reverse complement strand
CTCGGGCAAGACCACGACGCTCTACGCCGCGCTCGAGCGCATCAACGACCGCACGCGCAACATCATGACGGTCGAGGACCCGATCGAGTACTACATCGACGGCATCGGCCAGACCCAGGTCAACACCAAGGTCGAGATGACGTTCGCGCGCGGGCTGCGCGCCATCCTGCGCCAGGATCCGGACGTGGTGATGGTTGGCGAGATCCGCGACACTGAAACCGCGCAGATCGCGGTCCAGGCCTCGCTCACCGGCCACCTCGTGCTGTCAACACTGCACACGAACACCGCAGTCGGCGCCGTGACCCGCCTGCGCGACATGGGCGTCGAGCCCTTCCTGCTCGCCTCGACCCTGCTCGGCGTCGTGGCGCAACGGCTGGTGCGCGTGCTGAACCCGGACACGCGCATCGGCTATCCGGCCGGCGACTACGAGGCCAAGCTCCTCAACGCCCCGCTCGGGACGACGCTGTACCGCCCCGGCGCAGACGCGGGAAACGGCTACCGAGGCCGCACGGGCATCTACGAGCTCGCGATCGTCAACGACCGCATGCGCATCATGATTCACGACGGTGCCGGCGAGCACGAGCTCGAGCGCGCCGCACGCGAGGTTACGCCGGGCATTCGCGAGGACGGCCGCGCCAAGGTGCTCTCGGGCGTCACCTCCCTCGAGGAGCTGTTCCGCGTCGCCCGCGAGGAGTGATGGCGGCTTACGAATACACGGCGCTGGATGCACAGGGCCGCGAGTTGCGCGGCGTGCTGGACGGCGACAGCGCGCGCCAGATTCGCCAGCTGCTGCGCGAGCAGTCTCTCCTGCCGGTGACGGTCACGGAAGTGAGCGATGCACCGGCTCGCAAGGCGTTCTCGTTTTCGTTCGGCAATAGCATCGGGACTTCCGACCTCGCACTGCTGACGCGCCAGCTCTCGACCCTGGTGCGCTCGGGCATACCGCTCGAGGAGGCGCTGCTCGCGGTCTCCCAGCAGAGCGAGAAGGCCCGCGTGCGCAGCGTGATCGCGGGCGTGCGCTCGCGCGTGATGGAAGGCCGCACGCTTGCGGAGGGCCTCGCCGCCTTCCCCACCGTGTTCCCGGAAATCTACCGCGCGACGGTTTCGGCGGGCGAGCAGTCCGGCCATCTCGACGCCGTGCTCGAGCGCATGGCTGACTACACGGAGAATCGCCAGATCCTGCAGCAGAAGATCAGGAACGCCATGATCTACCCGGTGCTGCTTACCTTCGTCTGTCTAGGCATCGTGGCGCTCCTGCTCGCCTACGTCGTGCCGGAGGTGGTGCGCGTGTTCGAGGCCGGCGATCAGGTGCTGCCGCTCATGACCCGGATCCTGATCGCGATGTCCGACTTCCTGCGCGCCTGGTGGTGGCTCCTGATCGCGGTCGCCGTCGTCGCCGCCTGGGCATTCCGCCGCTGGATCCGCAATCCTGCGGCGCGGCTGCGCTACGACGCGTTCAAGCTCCGCATACCGCTCGTCGGCCGAATCACTCGGGGCAACAACGCGGCGCGCTTCGCCCGGACATTCTCGATCCTGGCCGCGAGCGCCGTTCCCGTGCTGGAGGCGCTGCGCATCGCGGCCGAGGTCGTGACCAACACCACCATGCGGCGCGCCGTGCAGGACGCGGCAGTTCGCGTGCGCGAGGGCGCGCCCATTGCCCGCTCCCTGGGCGCGAGCAAGCTATTCCCGCCGATGCTCGTCCACCTCGTCGCCAGCGGCGAGACGAGCGGCGAGCTCGAGGCGATGCTGGAGCGCGCGGCCGACAACCAGGAACGGGAGCTCGACGGCGTGGTCAATACCGCGGTCGGCATCCTGGGACCGGTGATGATCCTGCTGATGGGCGGCTTCGTTTTTGTGATCGTCATCGCGCTCTTGCTGCCGATTTTCCAGCTTAACCAGCTGGTGCGCTGAGACCCCTTGCGGCCGGGGCCCCGGCGCTTTATAAGTCGGCCCGCAGTGACCCCGGATTGGTCGCATGAGCGAGAAGCCGAAAGAAGAATTCGAGGACGAAGAGCCGGACGAAATCGAGGAACCCGTCGAGGACCTCGATGTCGACCGGTTGATGCGGGATTTCGACACCCGCAAGCGCCGTGGCTCCCGCGCCGCGGCCGCCGAGCCCGCGTGGCGCAAGCTCGAGCGGATCCGGGAGGAAAAGCGCACGGCAGGCCTCCTGTCGGACTTCGAGGACTACGACGTCGACGACACCGGCTCCGGGAGCAAGCCCCGCCGCGCTCCCTCAACGCTGCGCCGGCGCTAGGGGACGGTCCCTCCTACCGGAAGCTCCTCGCCTTGGTGGTGAGACGCCCCAGCAGCGCCGAGCGGTCTGCGAGCGTGTCGACCACGACGTGCCGGACCTCTCCCTCCCGTTGCAGCCGTCCGCGGACTTCTAGCAGCCGCGCGCCCAGCATCGCTTTGCGGTGGGCATCCGCGATGCGGCTCCAGACCACCAGGTTCACGTAGCCCGTCTCGTCCTCGAGCGTCACGAAGATCACGCCCCCGGCACTGCCCGGGCGCTGGCGGGTGACGACGATCCCGCCGGTGCACAAGGGCGCGCCGTCGGCGAGGTTCGCCACCTCGGCGGCCGTCAGCCAGCCGTCCTGCTCGAGCTGCGGGCGCAGGAGCGCAAGCGGGTGCCGCGCCAGGGTGAACCCGAGCGTCCGGTAGTCCGTGACGATGTCCTCGCCCTCCGTCGGCGCCGGCAGGAGCGGCAGGCCCTCCTCGCGCGCCGTGACCGGCAAGAGCGGCAGCGCCGCCTCGACGCCCAGCACCTCCCAGCCGGCGCGATGGCGGTGGCCGGCGAACCCTGCGAGTGCGCCCGCGGCGGCGAGCACGGCCAGTTCGCGCCGAGTGAGGCCCGCGCGGCGCGCGAAGTCGGCGGCCCGCCCGAAGCGGCCCTCCGCGCGGGCGGCGACGATGCGAAGGGCAGCCTCGTGCGCGAGCCCGCGCACGCGGTCGAGGCCGAGCCGGACCGCCGGCGCGCCGTCTTCCGCCGTTTCGAGCGTGGATTCCACTGCGCTCGCATGGACGTCGACGGCGAGCACCGTGACGCCGTGCACGCGCGCGTCGCGCACGAGCTGCGCCGGCGCGTAGAAGCCCATCGGCTGGCTGTTGAGGAGCGCGCAGCAGAACGCGGCGGGCTCGTGCCGCTTGAGCCAGGCCGAGACGTAGACGAGCAGCGCGAAGCTCGCCGCATGCGCCTCGGGAAATCCATAATCGCCGAATCCGAGGATCTGCTGGAACACCTGGCGCGCGAAGCCCTCGTCATACCCGCGCGCCCGCATGCCCTCGACCAGGCGCTGCTCGAACGGGCCGAGCCCCCCTTTTCGCTTCCAGGCCGCCATCGCCCGCCGCAGTGCGTCCGCCTCGCCGGGCGTGAACCCCGCGGCCACGATCGCGAGCTGCATCACCTGTTCCTGGAAGATCGGCACGCCGAGCGTGCGCTTGAGCACGCCCTCCACTTCCGGGCCCGGGTAGGCGACCGGCTCCTGGCCGTTCCGCCGGCGCAGGTACGGATGGACCATCTGGCCCTGGATCGGGCCGGGACGGACGATGGCGACCTCGATGGCGAGGTCGTAGTAGCACGCGGGCCGGAGCCGCGGCAGCATCGCCATCTGCGCGCGCGACTCGATCTGGAACACGCCGACCGTGTCGGCGCGGCAAATCATCTCGTAGACGTCCGGGTCCTCGGGCGGGATGTCCGGCAGGCACAGTTCCGCGCCCCGGCGCGCCGAGACGAGCGCGAGCGCGCGGCGGATCGCGGTCAGCATGCCGAGGCCGAGTACGTCCACCTTGAGGAGCCGGAGCTCGTCGAGGTCGTCCTTGTCCCACTGGATGACGGTGCGCTCCGGCATCGCCGCGTTCTCGATCGGCACGAGCTCCTCGAGCGGCCCGCGCGAGATCACGAAGCCGCCGGTGTGCTGCGACAGGTGGCGCGGGAAGCCGATCAGCTCGCGCGTGAGCGCGAGCACCCGCGCGATTGCCGGGTTGGCGGTGTCGAAGCCCGCGTCGCGGATCCGTGAGTCCTCGACCTCGCGGCCGTCCCACCACTGCATCGCGCGCGCCAGGCGCTCCACCTGTGCCGGATCGAGCCCGAGGGCCTTGCCAACGTCGCGCACGGCGCTCTTCGGCCGGTAGCAGATCACCGTCGCCGTGAGTGCCGCGCGGGCGCGGCCGTATTTCGCGTAGAGATACTGGATCACCTCCTCGCGCCGCTCGTGCTCGAAGTCCACGTCGATGTCGGGGGGCTCGTTGCGCTCGCGCGAGATGAAGCGCTCGAACAGCATCGACATGCGCGC
>DATMEC010000056.1:0-9716 GCA_035557125.1 Steroidobacteraceae bacterium | reverse complement strand
CCCGTTCTGCCATGAGCGACGCCGCCGGCCGCACCAACCTGCTCGGGATGACGAGGCCCGAGCTCGAGGCCTGGGTCGGCGGTTTCGGCGCGAAGCCGTACCGCGCGCGGCAACTCCTCAAGTGGATCTACCGGCGCGGGGAATCCGATTTCGCGCGGATGACCGACCTGGCCCGGGACTTTCGCGCCGCACTCGTGGAGCGCGCCGAGGTCGCCGTACCCGAGATCGTGGCCGCGCGCACCGCGTCCGACGGCACGCGCAAGTGGCTGCTCAGGATGCCGGGCGCGGCGGGCAACGAGCAGGTCATCGAGACGGTATTCATCCCGGAGACGGGCCGCGGGACGCTGTGCATCTCGAGCCAGATCGGCTGCGCGCTCGACTGCTCGTTCTGCTCGACCGGCGCACAGGGCTTCAACCGCAACCTGACCGCGGCAGAGATCATCGGGCAAGTGTGGCTGGCGAACCGCGAGCTCGGCTACGACCCGGACGGCAAGCGGATCGTCACCAATGTCGTGTTGATGGGCATGGGCGAGCCGCTCGCGAACTACCGGAACGTCCTGCCGGCGATGCAGCTCATGCTAGACGATTTCGGCTATGACCTCTCGCGGCGGCGCGTGACGCTCTCGACGTCAGGCCTCGTCCCGCAGATTTACCGCCTCGCGGAGGATTGCAACGTCGCGCTGGCCGTCTCGCTGCACGCGCCGAACGACAGCCTGCGAAACTCGCTGGTGCCGATCAACCGCAGGCATCCGATCGCGGAGCTGCTCGACGCCTGCTGGCACTACCTCGAGCGCCAGAACGGCCGCAGCGTCACCTTCGAGTACACGATGCTGGATGGCGTCAACGACCGTCCCGAGCACGCGCGGGAACTCGCGCGGCTGCTTCGCGGTCATGACGCGAAGGTCAACCTCATTCCGTTCAACACGTTCCCAGGCACGAAGTACCGCCGTTCGCCTCCCGGTGCGATCCGCGACTTTCGCGACCTGCTGGTGCAGGGAGGCGTCATGGCGACAGTGCGCAAGACTCGCGGCGACGACATCGATGCAGCCTGTGGCCAGCTGCGCGGCCAGGTCCTCGACCGCACCCAGGTCCGGCTCGGCCGCAAGCTCGGCGGGCTTTCGGTGCGGGCATGAGCGCGCGGGCGGCCCTGCTCGCGATCGCCATGCTGACGGCGCCCGCGGCCCTGTCCCAGGCCGCGTCTACGGACCCGATCAAGGAAGCAGGGCGCACCAACGCGCGGCTCGCGATGGAATACCTGAAGCGGGAGCAGCTGCAGGTTGCCCAGGACAAGATCGAGAAGGCGCTGGTGCAGAACCCGAAGGACGTCAATGTGCAGCTCGCGGCCGGACTCGTGTACGAGCGCCTGCACGAGAACCGGACCGCGGAGAAGCACTTCCGCCAGGCCGTCAAGATTTCGCCGGACAGCCCGGAGGCGCAGAACGCGCTCGGCGCCTACTTCTGCCGCAACAATCAGCAGGAGAAAGGCGAGGAGATGTTCCTGAAAGCGGCGGCCAACCCGCTGTACCGCACGCCGTTCGTGGCCTACACGAATGCCGGCGTGTGCGCGCGCAGTGCCGGCAACCTGGAGCAGGCCGAGCGCTACCTGCGCCAGGCGCTCACGTCGAAGGTCGACTATCCCGAGACCTACGCGCAGCTCGCCGGCGTGCTGCACGGCCGGGGCAACAACCTGCACGCGCGCGCATTCGTCGAGCGCTTCCTCGCGGTGGCGCCGGCGACGCCCGAGATGCTGCTGCTCGGATACAACATCGAAGTCGCGATGAAGGACGAAGCCGCCGCCGCGGCGTTCAAGGCGCGCCTCGAAAAGGAATTCCCGGACTCCGAGCAGTTGCGCAGGGTGCAAGGCGCCCCGGCCCGGACCTCCGGATGAGCGCGCGGGCGGGGCTCGCGTCTCCTGGCGCCCTGCTGCGATCGGCGCGCGAAGCCTCCGGACTCTCGATCGAGGAATGCGCGGACCGGCTGAGGCTCAACGAGGCACTCGTGCTGGCGATGGAAGAAGACCGCTTCGGGCTCCTCGGAGCGCCGGTATTCGCGCGCGGCCACCTGCGGAACTATGCGGCCCTGGTGGGCGCGGCGGAATCGGAAATCATGGCGGCATTCGACATCGGCGACGTCCCGGAACCGACATTCCTGCCGGCCCTCGACCGCGCCCCGGTGCGCAGCGGAATGCGCGGGAGCTGGCTCGCGGTGGCCGCTGTCCTCGCCATCGCCGCCGCGGCGGCGGCGTGGTGGCTGTTGCGCGGCTGACCCATGACCACGAAGTTGCAGGCCATCCGCGGCATGAACGACCTGCTCGCCGCCGAGCTGCCGTACTGGCAGCACGTCGAAGCGGCCGCCCGCGAGCTCTTTGCCGACTACGGCTACCGCGAGATGCGCGTGCCGCTGGTCGAGCATGCCGAGCTCTTCAGGCGCTCCATCGGCGAGCACACCGACATCGTCGAGAAGGAGATGTACAGCTTCGACGACCGTGGCGGCGACCGCCTGAGCCTCCGGCCCGAGGCGACTGCGGGCCTGGTGCGGGCCGCGATCGAGCACGGGCTCCTGCACAACCAGAAACAGCGGCTGTGGACCTCCGGGCCGATGTTCCGGCACGAGCGCCCGCAAGCCGGCCGCTACCGGCAGTTTCACCAGATCGATTGCGAGGCGTTCGGCTACGCGGGACCCGACATCGACGCCGAGGTGATCCAGGTCTCCGCGCGCCTGTGGCGCAAGCTCGGGCTGGAAGGCATCCGCCTGTCGGTGAACTCGCTGGGCACGCCGGAATCGCGGCGGCGCTACCGGGCGGTCCTCGTCGACTACCTGGAGGCGCGGCGCGACGCCCTCGATGCCGACAGCCGCCGGCGACTCGACTCCAATCCGCTGCGCATCCTCGACTCCAAGAACCCGGCGATGCGCGAAGTGATCGCGGGCGCTCCGCGCCTGCTCGACCACCTCGACGAGGAGTCCCGCCGCCACTTCGACCGCTTCCTCGAGCTGCTGGCGGCCAGCGGTATTTCCGCTGACGTGGACCCGGCGCTGGTCCGGGGCCTCGACTACTACACGCGCACCGTCTTCGAATGGCGCACCACGGCGCTCGGGGCGCAGGATGCCGTCTGCTCGGGCGGCCGTTATGATGGCCTCGTCGAGCAACTGGGCGGGGAACCGACGCCCGCGATCGGCTGGGCCCTCGGCATCGAGCGCATCGTCGCACTCCTGCAGGCAGCCGGCATCGCGGCCGCCGAGGCGGCGCCCGCCGTCTACCTGGTCCTGTCTGGGGAGCGTGCCGAAGTCGCGGGCCTCGCGCTCGCGGAACGGCTGCGCGACGCACTGCCGGGGCTCGGTGTGCTCGCCAACATGGACGGCGGCAGCTTCAAGGCGCAGTTGAAGCGTGCCGACAGGAGCGGGGCGTCGGTCGCGCTGATCGTCGGCGACGACGAGGCAGCGCGCAACGTCGCCGCAGTGAAGTGGCTGCGGACCGGAACGGAACAACAGGAATGGTCTTGGGACGAATTGCCGCGGAAGCTCGCGGCGGCGCTCGAAAAAGACGAAGCTTCAGGAACGAACGATGGTCGATGAATTCCTTTCCGAGCGCGAGCAGGCCGAGCAGCTGCGGAACTGGCTGCGCGAGAACTGGATCTGGCTGGTGGCGGGCGTCGCGCTCACCGTGGGCGGCTACTATGGCTACCGCGCATGGGAGTCGCGGCAGGCGTCGCGAGCCATCGACGCCGGGCAGCGCTTTGCGGCGATGCTCGACGCGATCGGCGGAAACCGGCTAGACGAGGGGCTGCGCATCGCCGGCGAGCTGACGGGCGACTTTTCCGACACGCCGTATGCCGACCAGGCAACGTTGCTGCTCGCCCGCCTCGACGTGGACTCGGGTGACTTCGCCGCGGCCGAGAAGCGCCTGGCGCAGGTCGCCGGTGCGTCGAAGGACCCGGACCTGCGCATCGTCGCGCGGCTGCGCCTCGCGCGCGTGCAGATGGCGCAGGGCCGTTACGACGACGCGATTAGCAGCCTCGACGCCGTCGCGGCGCCCGCGGTCGATGCCCGCGTTCTTGAGCTGAAAGGCGACGTGCGCCTTGCACAGGGCGACAAGGCGGCGGCGCTTGCCGATTGGCGCAAGGCGCGGGAAGCCGCCGAAGCGGACCCGGCCGCAGCCAGCCAGGTCGACATGGAACTTCTGCAGCTCAAGATCGACGAACTGGGCGCGGCGGGACCCGCGGAGTAGCGGATGACGCGGAGTATCGGATGACTACGACACGATTCCTGGTGTTGGCGGCGATCGCGGTGCTGGCGGCCGCCTGCGACAAGGAGAAAGACGTCGCACCGCCGGCGGAGCTCGTCGACTTCGATCCTGCCGTGCGCATCGACCGGGTCTGGAGCACCGCAACGAAGGGCGGGGACGACGTGTTGCGTCTCGGCCTGCAGCCCGTTGTCCTCGGCGAGCGCGTCTATGCCGCCGGCCATGGCGGCGACGTGCGGGCGCTCGAGCTCGCGACCGGTCGCGACATCTGGCGGGCGTCCCTGGACCTCGAGCTGTCCGGCGGTCCTGCGGTCGGCGAAGGCATCGTCGTCGTCGGCAGCTCTGGCGGCCAGCTGGTGGCGCTGGACGGGGAAACCGGCGCCAAGCGCTGGCAGATCCCGACCGGCGGCGAAGTTCTGACGGCGCCGACGATCGCCGGCGGCACCGTCGTCGTGCGCACCGTGGACGGGCGCCTGCGCGGGCTCAAGGCCGCGGACGGCGTCGAAGTCTGGAACTACGAGCAGCCGGTGCCGCGCCTGACGCTGCGCGGAAACGGCGCCCCGGTCGTGGACGGCGACATGGTTTTTGCGGGCCTCGACAACGGCAAGGTCGTCGCACTGTCACTGGCAACGGGCGAGCTGCTCTGGACGACGACCGTCGCGCCGGCCCATGGCCGCACCGAGATCGAGCGCCTGGTCGACATCGACTCGCCGGTGCGCATCGCCGGCGACGACATCTTCGTCGTAGGTTACCAGGGGCGCATCGCCATGCTCGCCCGCGCCACGGGGCAGTTGTGGTGGGGGCGGGACCTGTCGAGTCATCGCGGGCTCACCGTGGACAGCGATTCGCTCTACGTGACCACCGCCGACAGCACCGTCGTCGCGCTGCGGCGCCGCGACGGCACGCCGGTCTGGAGCCAGGACGCGATGCTGCGCCGCTCCCTTACGGCACCAGTGCTCGCGGAAGGGGCGCTGGTCGTCGGCGACTTCGAGGGTTACCTGCACTGGCTCGATGTCACGACCGGGCAGCTCATGGCGCGCGGCAAGACGGGGGGCGGCCGCATGAGCAATGCGCCGGTCGCCGCAGGCGACCTGCTGCTGGTGGAGACCGATTCCGGCGAAGTCCAGGCCTGGCGCGCCGCGCCGCGGACCTCAGGCTGACCGCGGGCCGGGTCCGCATGCCATGCTGCCCGTCGTCGCCCTGGTCGGACGGCCGAACGTCGGCAAGTCGACACTGTTCAATGCCCTGACCGGCACCCGCGACGCCCTCGTCGCGGACATCCCCGGTCTCACGCGCGACCGCAAGTACGGCTACGGCGAGAGCACGCCGCACCGGTTCATCGTCATCGACACCGGCGGTATCGTCGAGACGCCGCGCGGCCTTACCGAGCTCATGGCGCGGCAGACCGCGCGCGCCATCGAGGAAGCGGACCGGGTCGTCTTCCTGGTCGACGGCCAGGGCGGCCTCGATCCCGCGGACCGCTTCGTCGCGGACGTGCTCCGCAAGAGCGGCAAGCCGATCATCGTTGCGGTGAACAAGAGCGAGGATCGCGACCCGAACGTCGTCACCGCGGACTTTCACGGCTTCGGATTCGGCGAGCCGCACGCCATCTCGGCGGCACATCGTCGCGGCATCGGCGACCTCATGGAGCGGGTGCTCGAGGGCATCGAGCCCGCGGAGGCCGAGGGCGATGACACTGCCGAGCGCGAGATCCGCGTCTGCGTGATCGGCCGCCCGAACGTCGGCAAGTCGACGCTGATCAACCGTCTCGTGGGCGAGGAGCGCGTGATCACCTTCGACGAGCCGGGCACGACGCGCGACGCCGTGCACGTGCCGTTCGAGCGCGACGGGCGCCGCTTCGTGCTCATCGACACGGCGGGGGTGCGGCGCAAGGCGCGCGTCGAGGAGGACCTCGAGAAATGGAGCGTCGTCAAGACGCTGCAGGCGGTCGAAGATGCCCACGTCGTGATCGGCGTCGTGGACGCGCGCGAGACCGTCGCGGAGCAGGATGCGACGCTGTTCGGCCTCGTCGCCGACCGCGGGCGCGCGCTCGTGCTCGCGGTCAACAAGTGGGACCACGTGACGCAGGAGCGGCGCGTCGAAGTCCGCGACGAGCTCGCGCAGCGCCTGCGCTTCCTGGATTTCGCGCCCATGCACTACATCTCTGCCCTGCACGGCAGTGGCGTCGGCGAGCTCATGGACGCGGTGCGCGCCGCGTTCGCGGCCGCCATGCGGGAAATGCCGACGCCCGACCTCACCCGCGTGCTCGAGGCGGCGATCCGCCAGCACCAGCCGCCGCTGGTGCGCGGCCGGCGCATCCGCCTTCGCTACGCGCACCAGGGCGGCCGGAACCCGCCCGTGATCGTGATACATGGGGCGCAGGCGGAGCGCACGCCGGAGGACTACCGCCGCTACCTGATGAACTGCTTCCGCGAGGCGTTCCGCCTGAAAGGGACGCCGGTGCGCGTCGACTTTCGCAGCGAAGACAACCCTTTCGCCGGCCGGCGCGACAAGCTGACGCCGCGTCAGCGGCGCACCCGGCAGCGCGACGCGCGCCGTTCCGGCGGCTGATTCAGCCGTCTCCTGGAAGTACGCGCGCCCTCAGCGTGCCGAGCGCGAGGCGGGCGTCGATGTCCGTGCCGGGCGGGGCGCCGGCCGGGTCGCGCAGCACGGCGCCGTCTGCGGCCCGCGTGACGATCGCGTAGCCACGACCGAGCGTCGCGAGCGGGCTCGTCGCATGCAGCGTCTGCAGCGCCGCCTGCAGGCGCCCCCGCGCAAGCGCGAGGCCGTGCCCCAGGCACGGTGCGAGGCGGATCGCGGCATGCAGGGTGCGCTGGCGCAGCGCCGCGAGCCGCGGCGCCGGGGAAGCCGCACCCAGCTCGGCGGCGAGGCGCAGCAGGCGCTCGCCGCGCGACCTGCCTTCACGGCGCATCGCGGCGAGCGCGCGGGACTGGAGCTCGTCGAGGCGCTGCATGCGCTCGCGCACGGCCTGGGCCGGGTGCAGCCGTTCCAGGCGGCGGGCGGCGTCGCGCATCGCGTCGCCCCGCCGTCCCAGCGAGCGCTCGGCCGCCGCCTGCAGCCGCATCGCCGTGCTGCGTACGGCATCGCGCCACCCGGCGGCGTCCGGCACGGCAAGCTCGGCTGCCGCGGACGGCGTCGGCGCCCTGAGATCGGCGACGAAATCGGCGATTGTGAAGTCGACCTCGTGGCCGACGCCGGTGATGAGCGGGAGGCCGAGTCCCGCGATCGCGCGGGCGAGTCCTTCGTCGTTGAAGGCCCAGAGGTCCTCCAGCGAGCCGCCGCCGCGCACCAGTAGCAGCACGTCGACCTCGGCACGCCCGTCCGCGAGCGCGAGCATCGCCGCGATTTCGCGGGCGGCTCCCGCACCCTGCACGGGCACGGGGTAGAGCAGCACGGGGATGGCGGGGAAGCGCCGCCTGAGCACGTGAAGCACGTCGCGGAGCGCTGCGCCGGTCGCCGAAGTGACGACGCCGACACGGCGCGGAAAGCGGGGCGGGGCGCGCTTGCGCGCTTCGTCGAACAACCCCTCGGCGGCAAGCTTCAGCTTCAGCGCCTCGAAACGGCGCCGGAGCTCGCCTTCGCCGGCTTCCTCCAGGTGATCGACGACCAGCTGGAACTCGCCACGCGCCTCGTAGAGGCCGACGCGCGAGCGCAGCAGCACCTGCAGGCCGTCGCGCGGGGCCGTGCGCACGGCGAGGTTCCGCTGGCGGAACATGGCGCAGCGCACCTGGGCGTCCTCGTCCTTCAGCGTGAAGTACCAGTGGCCGGATGCGGGGCGGGACAGGTTCGAGAGCTCACCGGTGATCCACAGCGACGGCAGGCCGGTTTCCAGGATGCCGCGCGCCTCGCGGTTCAACCGGCTGACCGTATAAATGTCCCGGGAAGCGACCACGCGGCATGGTACTATGCGCCGCTTCATTCGGACCGCCCGGGGAATGCCGGAAATGCGCATCGTCCAGGAAGCACTCACCTTCGACGACGTCCTGCTCGTCCCCGCGTACTCGGACGTGCTGCCGCGCGAGGTCGATCTGTCGACGCAGCTCACGCGCGGCATCCGCCTCAACCTGCCGTTCGTGTCGGCCGCGATGGACACGGTCACCGAGGCCCGTCTCGCGATCACGATCGCCCAGGAAGGCGGCATCGGCATCATCCACAAGAGCATGACGGCCGCCGATCAGGCCCGTGAGGTCGGCCGCGTCAAGAAGCACGAGAGCGGCGTCATCAAGGACCCGATCACCGTGCGTCCGGACGCGACCATCCGCGAGGTCGTTGCCCTGACGCGCGCCAGGGGCATCTCCGGCCTGCCGGTGACCGCGGACGGCAACCAGGTGGTCGGCATCGTCACGCATCGCGACATCCGCTTCGAGGAGCAGCTCGACCTGCCGGTGTCGAGAGTCATGACGCCGCGCGAGAAGCTGGTGACCGTGCGCGAGAACACGCCGCGCGAGGAGGTCCTGCTGCTCCTGCACCGGCACCGCATCGAGAAGGTCCTCGTCGTCGACGGCGACGGCCGCCTGCGCGGCATGATCACGGTCAAGGACATCCAGAAGGCGCGCGACTTCCCGCGCGCCTGCAAGGACGAGCACGGCAGGCTCCGGGTCGGGGCTGCGGTCGGCACCGCCCCGGACACGCTGGACCGCGTCGCCGAGCTGGAATCGGCAGGCGTCGACCTCGTGATCGTCGACACATCCCACGGCCACTCGCGCGGCGTGATCGCGACGGTCGAGCGCATCCGCAAGGCGCATCCCGGGCTGCAGCTAGTGGCCGGAAACATCGTCACGGCCGACGCGGCGAAGGCGCTGCTCGACGCCGGCGTCGACGGCGTGAAGGTGGGCATCGGCCCCGGATCCATCTGCACGACCCGCGTGGTCGCGGGCGTCGGCGTGCCACAGGTCACGGCGGTCTCGACGGTCGCCGAGGCGCTGGCGAAGTCGGACGTGCCGCTCATCTCGGACGGCGGCATCCGCTACTCCGGGGACGTCGCCAAGGCGATCGCGGCCGGCGCGCACACGGTCATGATCGGCGGGCTCTTTGCCGGCACCGAGGAATCGCCGGGCGAGGTCGAGCTGTACCAGGGCGCTTCCTACAAGTCCTACCGCGGCATGGGCTCGCTCGGCGCGATGGCGCAGCGGCACGGGTCCAGCGACCGCTATTTCCAGGACACCGTCGAGGGGCTCGAGAAGCTGGTGCCGGAAGGCGTGGAAGGGCGGGTCCCGTACAAGGGGAGCCTCGTCGCCATCCTCCACCAGCTCGCGGGCGGCGTGCGGGCCGCGATGGGGTACACCGGCAGCCACGACATCGACGAGATGCGAAAGCGCCCCGTGTTCGTGCGCATCACGGGCGCCGGCGTGCGCGAGAGCCACGTGCACGACGTGAGCATCACGAAAGAAGCGCCGAACTACCGGATCGGGTGATGGCCGCCCGCATGCAGGCTGCCGCGGCCGACATCCACGCA
>DATMEC010000055.1:0-4544 GCA_035557125.1 Steroidobacteraceae bacterium | reverse complement strand
CCCCGCGGTGGCGACACCGCGGGGTTTTTCGTTTTTCAGGGCTCGCCTACGGCGCGCGTTGCAGTGACGCGGCCTGGGAAGGCTGTGCCGCGACCGCGGTCGGGATGCCGCGCGCCTCGCGCCAGATGCGCTCGGCGCCGATCCAGTCGATCGCGAGCGGCTCGGTGCGGGTCGCTTCGACGAGCAGGCGCGTGAGGTCGGTCAGCGTCGGCGGCGTGCCCGCATCCTCCTGCAGCGGCGGGTGCACCTCGATCAGCAACTCTCCCTCGTGCCAGCCCCACTTGTACGGCTGGTTCACGATCGTGACCGGCGTGCCGATCGGCACCATTCCGTAGAGCGCTTCGATGTCTTCCGGATATAGCCGCATACAGCCGTGCGTCACCTGCATGCCGATGCCGGCCGGACGGTTCGTGCCGTGGATCAGGTAGGAGCCGCCCGGAATTCCGAGCGCCATCTTGTAGCGGCCCATCGGATTGTCCGGACCGCCCGGAACGACTGCAGGAAGCGGCTCGCCGCGCTTCGCATGCTCCTCGCGAACCGATTTCGGCGGTATCCAGGGAGCGTCCTTCGCCTTGGACACTATCCTCGTGGTGCCGAGCGGCGTGTTCCAGTCCATCTTCCCGATGCTGACCGGGAAGGTCCACACGACCGGCGCCCCGCCTGAAGCCGTCGGCGGATACCAGTACAAGCGGTGCTCCGGCAGGTTGATCACGATCCCGGAGCGCGGCGCGCGCGGCAGCAGGCGCCGTTTCGGCACGAGCACCACGGTGCCGGCGCCGGGCAGCCAGGGGTCGACACCCGGGTTCGCGTTGGTGATTTCCTCGTAGCCGAGCCCATAGCGGCGCGCGAGGTCGAGCAGCGTGTCCTCGGCTTCGGCCGCCGCCGCGACCACCTCGCCGATCACGTCGCTGTCGGCGGGCGGCAGCGGGACCTGCTCGGCATGCGCGGCCAGTGCGACCAGCAAGGCGAGAGCCGTGAAGAGAGACCGTGTGTGCAAATAGACCGCCCCGTCCCCTGCCGGTTTCGGCATCAATAGCGTATCAGCGCCGATCCCCAGGTAAAACCGCCGCCGAAAGTCTCGAGCAGCAGCAACTGGCCACGGTGAATGCGGCCGTCGCGCACCGCGGTGTCGAGTGCGAGCGGGATCGAGGCCGCCGACGTGTTGCCGTGGTTCTGCACGGTGACGACGACCTTCTCCATCGGCAGCCCGAGCTTCTCGGCCGCCGACTGGATGATGCGCAGGTTCGCCTGGTGCGGGACGAGCCAGTCGATGTCGCCACGCTCGACGCCGTTCTTCGCCAGCGTTTCGTCGACGAGCTTCGACAGCGTGCGCACCGCGACCTTGAACACCTCGTGGCCCTGCATCTTGAGGCCGTCCTTCGAGTTGTTGCGCAGCGTGTCGAAGCCCTTCGACACGCCGTAGGGGAAGTACAGCAGGTCCTGGTACTTGCCGTCCGAATGCAGGTGCGTCCCGATGATGCCCGGCGCGTCCGCGGGCGTCAGCACGACGGCGCCCGCGCCGTCGCCGAACAGGACCGCAGTGCCGCGGTCGGTCCAGTCGATGAAGCGCGACAGGCATTCGACGCCGACGACGAGCGCGCACTTGGCCTCGCCGAAGCGGACGTACTTGTCCGCGATCGATAGCGCATACACGAAGCCGCTGCACGCCGTCTCGAGCGAGAACGCCGGGCAGCCATGGATGTCGAGGCGCTGCTGGAGCAGCGTGCCGGTGTTCGGGAAGATGAGGTCCGGCGTGGTCGTGCCGACCACGATGAAGTCGACGTCGGCCGGGGTCATGCCGGCAGCCTTCAGCGCGCGCCGTGCCGCGTGCTCGGCCAGCGAGGAACTCGATTCGTCCGGGGCCGCGATGTGGCGCCGCTCGATGCCGGTGCGCGTGCGGATCCACTCGTCGGTGGTGTCGATCGTCTTCTCGAGGTCGTGGTTCGTGACGACCTTTTCGGGCAGGTAGCTGCCGGTCCCGGCGATGCGTGAATAGCGGTTCATGGCGGGGCCGGCGGCCGCGTGACGGCGCCGGCCTTATTCCTGTCCCACGTCCTCGGTCTTGACGTCGATCACCTTGCGGCCGCGGTAGAAACCATCGCGGCTCACGCGATGACGAAGGTGCGTCTCGCCGGTGGTGGGATCCTTCGACAGTGCAGGCTTGGTCAGACGGTCGTGCGAACGGTGCATGCCGCGCTTCGACGGCGTCTTTCGGCTTTTTTGGACGGGCATGGTTCTCTCTCCAACTCAGTGTTTCAGCAGATCCTTCAGTCCCGCGAACGGCCGGCGCATCTCCGGCGCCTCGGCTTTCGGCCCGTCCGAGAGGCCTGCAGCTGGCAGCTCGCAGGCTTCGCCCGCCTCGTGCTGCGGGATGATCGGCAACGCCAGCAGCAACTCGTCCTCGACGAGTGCCGCGAGGTCGAGCTTGCGGGGATCGCCGCCGACCGCCTCATGGCCGTCCGGCAACTCCGGCGCGCCCTCGTCCGCAAACACGAGTTGCGCCACGGACGAAAGCGTACGTCGCATGCGTCCGAGGCAACGCTGGCAGGTGAGCACGACGTCCGCAGTCACGGCGAGCCGCACCACCGGCCAACGACCCTGCAATCCAAACTCGGCGCGGGCCGACAGTGTGCCGGTCGGCTCCGCCAGCCGATCGCGCAGGCGTGCAAAACCGGCGACCTCGAACACACGCTCGACCCGCGCCGCGCTCCGCGCCAGCCCGATTGCATCGACCGGCCGATCGGGGGGCATCGACATGGGGGCGGTATCATAGTGACCGGGCACCGGGGTGTCAAAGAACTCGCGGCGCAAACCATTGTTTTTTAAGCCCTGAGTGCCATGGCTCATCCCCTCGTATTGGCATCGACTTCGCCCTACCGGGCGGAACTGCTGCGCCGCCTCGGCGTCGGCTTCAAGGCGGTGGCGCCCGGCGTCGACGAGTCACCGCAAGGCGCCGAATCGCCAGGCGCCCAGGCGCTGCGCCTTGCGCGAGCCAAGGCGCTGGCCGTCGCCGCGCGTTACCCCGGGAGCTGGGTGATCGGCTCCGACCAGGTGGCCGACCTCGAGGGCCGCATCCTCGGCAAGCCCGGCGACATGGAGCGTTGCCGCGCGCAGCTGGCAACCGAAAGCGGACGCGTCGTGGTGTTTCACACGGCAGCAGTGCTGCTACGCCAGGGAGAGCGCACCGGATACGAGCACGTGGACCTCACCTCGGTGCGATTTCGCTCGCTGACTGCGGACGAGATCGCGCGTTACGTCGAGCTCGACCGCCCTTTCGATTGTGCCGGCGGATTCCGCAGCGAGGGACTCGGCGCCGCCCTGTTCGAATCGATGGAAACGCGCGACCCCGCCGCGCTCGTCGGACTGCCGCTCATCTGGCTCGCCGGCGCACTGCGCAGCGCCGGGCTCGACCCGCTCGCGCCTCAGGTCTGAGCCGCGGCGTCGCCGAGGCGCGCGAGCACCGCCTGCAGCTCGGCCGGAAGGCCGGCCTCGGCCCGGAATGCCGCACCGGTGTCCGGCCATCGAAACGCGATCGACGACGCATGCAGGAACATGCGGCGCAACCCGAGCGTCCGCATCCGGGCGTTGTGCTCGCGGTCCCCGTACTTGTCGTCTCCTGCGACGGGATGTCCCGCGAAAGCCGAATGGACACGGATCTGGTGGGTCCGCCCCGTGCGGATCGCGACGTCCATGAGCGTCGCGACGTCCTGGAAATGCGTGACTGCCTGGAAGTCGGAGAGCGCGATCTTGCCTGCGCGATGCACCCGCACGACGCGCTCGCCGCCCACCCGCGCATGGGTCAGGACCGGCGCATCGATCGTCTTGCGGCCGAGCCGCCAGCGGCCGGTCACCAGTGCCGCGTAATGCTTCTCGACCGCGCCCTCGCGCAGCAGCGCGTGTGCCAGCCGCAGGGCCGGCCGCGTGCGCGCAACGAGCAGGCATCCGCTGGTGTCGCGGTCGAGCCGATGCACAAGCTCGAGCGATTCTTCCGGGCGCAGTGCGCGCAACGCCTCGATGGCGCCGAACGAAAGCCCCGACCCGCCGTGCACCGCAAGGCCCGCCGGCTTGTCGAGCACCAGCAATCGCGGATCTTCGTGAACGATCGCGGCACGCACGGACTGGATCAACCCGTCGGGAAGCCGGTGTTTCGCCGGGTCCGGCGCCGGCGCTTCCCGCACGGGCGGCAGGCGCACTTCGTCGTTCGCGGCAAGCCGGTAGTCCGCCTGCTTGCGCTTCCCGTTGACGCGCACTTCACCCCGCCGGAGCAGGCGGTAAACGCGGCTGCGCGGCACGCCCGCGAGCTCGCGCAACAGGAAATTGTCGAGCCGCTGGCCCTCTGACGCGGCGCCCGCCCGCACCCTCCGCGCGCCAACCGGCTGATTTCGATCCGCTGTCACGGAGATTCTCTAACGTGTTGATTTTCCGGGCGCATCTGTTATCTTAACCAGCAGTCAGGTCTTACGGCGCAGGCTTCGCGAAGCGAAGCGTGGCCGCTGACCGGTACGCGGTCACTCCGTATCGGCCCCGTTCAATCGTGGCGTCGT
>DATMEC010000054.1:0-4357 GCA_035557125.1 Steroidobacteraceae bacterium | reverse complement strand
AGAGCCGCGGCAGGTAGAAGAGTCCCGCGAACCAGGTCACCATGAAGATCACGTGCCAGGCCTTGATCCAGGGCATCGGTTCGCGCTCCCGTCCTGCCCGCGATTCTAGCGACGGCCTGCGTCGTTGAGCGAGAAATTCGGCAAGCGCCGCTGGCTCACGGCACTCGCGGCGCTCGGCATCCTCGCGCTCGCTTTCGGCGCCTTCGAGCTCGGGCGGGCGAGCGCGGGCTATTTCGTCGTGAGCTCGATGCTCGAGCGACTGGACCTGCGCAAGCGCAACCAGGCGCTGGCGGACGAGAACGACGCGCTGCGCCACCGCGTGGCGGTCGCGGAGGTCGACCAGCGAGTCGATCGCCAGGCGCAGACGGATGCGCAGCAGATGATGGGCGAGCTGCAGGCTGAGACCGCGCGCCAGAAGCAGGAACTCCAGTTCTATCGCGGCCTGGTGGTGCGCCAGTACGGCTCCGGCACGTTGCGCGTGCAGGAACTGAGTGTCCGCGCCGAGGAGGAGGAACGCCGCTACCGCGTGCTGATCACGCTGGTGCAGGCGGCTGCCCGTGATACCGTGGCGAACGGCACGGTGACGTTTGCGGTCGAAGGCAGGCAAGGTACGGAAACCGCGACCTTGCCGCTCGCGGACATCGAAGTCGACGAGCGCAAGCAGTTCCCGTTTTCGCTGCGCTTCTTCCAGCAGATCGAGGTGCCGATCGAGCTGCCGCTGGATTTCGAGCCCGGGCGCCTCCATGTGGAGTACCAGGTCGGGCGCAATCGCGAGCCATCGAAGCAGACGTTCGACTGGCGCGTGGAAGGCGGGGACGCGCCTGCACTTTGACCCCCCGGGGCCCGCGACCTACAATTCGATGGTAGCCGGATGGACCCGGCACAGGACGATGCCGTGAACGATTCTGCGCAGAAAATCGAGGGTTTGGTCTTTACGGACGCCGCCGCGCGCAAGGTGGGCGAGCTGATCCGTGAGGAAGGCAACCCGAAGCTGAAGCTGCGCGTATTCGTGTCCGGCGGCGGCTGCTCCGGTTTCCAGTACGGGTTCACCTTCGACGAGAAGGTCGAGGACGGCGACGCCGAATACCCGAACCAGGGCGTCACGCTCCTGGTGGACCCGCTCTCGTTCCAGTACCTCGCCGGCGCCGAGATCGATTACCGCGAAGACCTCGAAGGCGCGCAGTTCGTCATCCGCAACCCGAACGCCAGCACGACCTGCGGCTGCGGTTCATCCTTCTCGACTTAACGCCCGCCGACGCTGCCTGTGCCGCTCGCCGCGCGTGCCACCTGCACCGGCGTCGCGGTAGACGGCTCTAGTCGCGCGAGTAACGGCGTGGTCTGCGCCTTGAAGTCGGCCATCAAGTTCGCCGGGACCGGGTCTGCCTTCGGAACCGTCACCTTCGCCGGGTTCTTGTGCACGCCGTTCACGCGGTATTCGTAGTGCACGTGCGGTCCCGAGGCGAGACCGGTGCTGCCGACGTAGCCGATCACCTGGCCCTGGTGCACGCGGTCGCCGACTTTCTGCCCCTTGGAGAAGCGCGACATGTGCCCGTATAGCGTCGTGATGCCGCCGCTGTGCGAGAGGACGACCACGTTGCCGTAGCCCCCGTTGCGGCCGCGGCTGGCGATGCGCCCGGCGCCGGCCGCCTTGATCGGCGTGCCGGTCGCCGCGGCGAAATCGATGCCCTTGTGCGCGCGCACGCGGTTCAGCACCGGGTGGCGGCGCTTCAGGTTGAAGCCGGAGCTGATACGCGCGTAGTCGACCGGGTAGCGCAGGAAGGCCTTGCGCACCGGGCGTCCGTCCGGCGTGTAGTAGTCCGCGCGGCCGTTCGGCCCGACGTAGCGGACGGCGCGGTAGGTCTTGCCGGAGTTGGTGAACTCGGCCGCGAGGATGTCGCCGTCGCGTACGAACTCGCCGTCCTGGAACTGCTGCTCGTGGGCGACGACGAAGCTGTCGCCCGGGCGGACCTGGTTGACGAAGTCGATGTCGTACTTGAAGACGTCGGCGAGCTCGACCGCGAGGCGGTCGGTGCCGCCCGCTGCGTTGACCGCGACGTACAGTGAGCTGTCCACGTTGCCGCGCAGGAGCTGCTCACCGGTCTCGAGCGGGTTCTCGACGATGTTCGCGCTGAACCCGTCCTCGGCGCGTGTCACCGAAAGCGTCGCCGTCTCGTCGATGCGGCGCGTGAGCGACTTGATCTCGCCGTTCAGGTGCGTCAGCTGGATCACGTCGCCCGGGCGGATCATGTCGAGGCTCTTGCGCACGTCAGGCAGGTTGCGCAGTTCAGCGAGGTCCGACAGTTCGAGCTCCATTCCGCGGAATATCTGGTCGAGCGTGTCGTTGCGGCCGATGGTGACGGCAACGAACTCGAAGGGCGCCGCGCGCGGCGTCACCGCCTCGGCCGGCGCGACGGGAGGAAGGAGCGTGTCGAGCGCCGGGTCGAGCAGCGGGTTCTGGAACTGCGCGCCGACGGCTGCAAGGATTGCGCCGGTAACTACGCAGGACGCGACGATGCCGAGACGGCGGGGTTCCGCTGCGGCGACGGCGTGTACGGCGGCCTGCACGAAGTAGGGTCGGGTCACCGGCAGCGCTTCCGGGAAAACAGAAGGCGGACGGTAAAGCATGGGAGGAAAGCAGGTCAACCCTTTGATTGGCCGGCCTTTGTACTCCGTCACAGATATCGGTACCCTCAGGCAGCAAGGGGGAGTGATGCTGGCGTCTGCCGAACAACTCGACGAACTGCGCCGCGGCGCCTCCGAGCTCCTGACCGAGGCCGACCTGACGAAGAAACTGGCACGCGGCAAGCCGCTGCGGGTCAAGGCGGGCTTCGACCCGACAGCGCCGGACCTGCACCTTGGCCACACCGTGCTCATCAACAAGATGCGCCAGTTCCAGCAGCTCGGGCACACGGCCATCTTCCTGATCGGTGACTTCACCGGGATGATCGGCGACCCGTCGGGCAAGAACGCCACGCGACCGCGCCTCACGCCGGAAGAGGTCCAGGCGAATGCCCGCACCTACCAGGCGCAGATCTTCAAGATCCTGGATCCCGAAAAGACCGTCATCGACTTCAATTCCCGGTGGTTCGGCGCCATGAGCGCCTCGGGCATGATCGGGCTCGCAGCCCGGTACACCGTCGCCCGCATGCTCGAGCGGGATGATTTCGCGAAGCGCTACAAGTCGCGGCAGCCGATCGCGGTGCACGAGTTCCTCTACCCGCTGGTGCAAGGCTACGACTCGGTCGCGCTCGAGGCCGATGTCGAGCTCGGTGGCACCGACCAGAAGTTCAACCTCCTGATCGGCCGGACGCTGCAGGCGGACTATGGCCAGGAGCCGCAGGTGGTCCTCACCATGCCGCTGCTAGAAGGCACGGACGGCGTGCAGAAAATGTCGAAGTCGCTTGGCAACTACATCGGCATTCACGAGCCGGCCGCGGACATCTTCGGCAAGCTCATGTCCATCTCTGACGAAATGATGTGGCGCTACTTCGAACTGCTGTCCGGGCGGTCGCTTATGGACATCCAAAAGTTGCGCAAGTCTGTGGAAGAGGGAAAAAATCCGCGCGACGCCAAATTCGAGCTCGCGATGGAGATCGTCGATACCTATCACGGCCGCGGAGCCGGCGCAGCCGAGCGCGACAAGTTCATCGCGCGCTTCCGCGACGGCGCCTTGCCGGAGGCGATCCCGGAGAAAACGCTGCTGAGCCCTGGCGGCGGCCTGAAGCTCGCGAATGTCCTGAAGGATGCGGGTCTCGCCGCGAGCGCGACCGCGGCGTACCGGCTCATCGACCAGGGCGCGGTCCGGGTGGACGGCGTGCGCGTCGGCAGCCGGGACGCCGTCCTCGAGGCCGGCTCCACCTATTTATTGCAGGCCGGAAAGCGCGCTTTCGCCCGCGTGACCATCGCGGGCTCCTGAACCCTCCACGAACCCGTTGACTCCCTCGAACGGGGGGCTATACTGCGCGCCCCCCGTTCTCGGGTGGTCCTGAAAAGGGCAACCTGGGCGGGTTCGTGCGGCGCTCAGAGTGCTGTACGGGGCCTCGTTCGCCGGGCATAATAGGCGGCTCTCCCGAACGCTTTTGTCGTCCGGGGGCTCTTTAAAAATTTGCAGGTAATTTGTGTGGGGACTCGCGTCAGGTTGTCCAGCAATGGGCGCCACTGCGAGTAACCAAGCGTCCAGCCGTCCGGGTAACACCGGACATGTTTGGTTGGAGTCTTGGATCTCGCTTCAGCTCAAACCATTGAACTGAAGAGTTTGATCCTGGCTCAGATTGAACGCTGGCGGCGTGCTTAACACATGCAAGTCGAGCGGTAACAGGCGTAGCAATACGTGCTGACGAGCGGCGAACGGGTGCGT
>DATMEC010000053.1:0-6514 GCA_035557125.1 Steroidobacteraceae bacterium | reverse complement strand
GAGGGCGCGCTCGAGGCGATGCTGGCGGGACACGTAAAAGCGCCCGGCGATCCGTGAGGACCGCCGGGCCGATACCCGGCTTGGGGATGCAATCCGGGCAACCCGCTCAGGGAGGGAAGCGGGGAGCGTCTCACGGCGCTCGAAAACTTAGATGAGGGGCTTCCGCGAAAGTTCAAGCGAGCTGCCCTAGTGGGCGGCGTCCCAGTTCAGTCCTACGCCGGTGTCGACCTTGAGCGCGACCGAGAGTTCTCCGGCGCCGCACATCAGCTCGACGACCTTGCCGCGCACTTTTTCGATTGCCGAATCTGCAACTTCCAGCACCAGCTCGTCGTGAACCTGCATGACGAGCTGCGCTTCTGCCTTCGATTCGTCGAGCCAGGCCTGCACGCGGATCATGGCCCGCTTGATGATGTCGGCCGCCGTGCCCTGCATCGGCGCGTTGATTGCGCTGCGCTCCGCGTACTGCTGCAGGTTGCGGTCGCGCGAGCGGATGTCGGGCAGGTACAGCCGCCGGCCGGAGACCGTCTCGACGAAGCCGCGCTCGCGCGCCGATGCGCGCGTGCCGTCCATATAGTCGCGCACGCCCGGGTAGCGCCCGAAGTAGCGCCCGACGTAGTCCTGCGCGGCGTGGCGCTCGATGCCGAGCTGGCGCGCGAGGCCGAATGCCGACATGCCGTAGATGAGGCCGAAGTTGATCGCCTTGGCGGCGCGGCGCTGGTCGGACGTCACCTGGTCCGTCGCCAGGCCGAAGACTTCCGCCGCGGTGGCGCGGTGGATGTCGCCGTCGTCCGCGAAAGCGCGCTGGAGGCCCTCGTCGCCCGAGAGGTGCGCCATGATCCGCAGCTCGATCTGGGAATAGTCGGCCGACAGCAGCACGTGGCCCGGCGGCGCGACGAACGCCTGGCGGATGCGGCGGCCTTCCTTCGTGCGGATCGGGATATTCTGCAGGTTGGGGTCGCTCGATGACAGCCGGCCCGTCACCGCGACGGCCTGGTGATAGGAGGTGTGCACGCGCCCGGTCTTCGGGTCGATCTGCTCGGGCAGTTTCTCCGTATAGGTCGAGCGCAGCTTCGCGAGGCCGCGGTACTCCAGGATGATTCGCGGCAGCGGATAGCGCTCGGCGAGCTCCTCGAGCACGTCTTCGGCGGTGGAGGGTTGCCCGGTGCGCGTTTTCTGCCGCACGGGCAGCCCCTGCTTGTTGAAGAGTATTTCCTGGAGCTGCTTCGGCGAGTCGAGGTTGAACGGCTGGCCGGCAGAACCGTGGGCCTCGATTTCGAGCTCTGCGAGCCGCTTCGCGATCTCGCCGCTCTGCTTCTTCAGGAGCTCGCGGTCCACGAGCACGCCGTGGTGCTCCATCCCGAGAAGCACGGGAACGAGCGGCTGCTCGATCTCCTCGTAGACCCGCAGCAGCCCCGGCTCCTTCTCCAGCGCGGCATGGAGGACGCGGTGCAGCTGCAGCGTGACGTCCGCGTCCTCGGCCGCGTACTCGGCGGCCCGATCGACCGGCACCTGGTTGAAGGTGAGCTGCTTCGCGCCCTTGCCGGCGACGTCCTCGTACTTGATGGTGTCGACGCCGAGATAAAGTTTCGCGCAGGAGTCCATGTCGTGGCGCGTCGCGGTGGAGTTAAGCACGTAGGACTCGAGCATCGAGTCATAGCGCATGCCGGCAAGGACGATCCCACAGCCCTGCAGCACGTGCGCGTCGTACTTCAGGTGATGGCCGACCTTCCGGCGCTTCGCGTCCTCGAGGAGCGGCTTCAGCCGGGCAAGCGTCGCCTGCGGATCGAGCTGATCCGGCGCGCCGGCGTAGTCGTGCGCGAGCGGCAGGTAGGCCGCCTTGCCGGGCTCTATGCAGAAAGACAGCCCGACGACGCAGGCTTGCATGTAGTTGAGGCTGGTCGTTTCGGTGTCGAACGCGAAGAGGTCGGCGGTATCCAGTGCGCCGATCCAATGATCAAGCTGCTGCTCCGTCGTAATTGTCTCGTACTGACGCACAGGCGCAGGCGGCCGGGACTCCGGCTCGCTCGCGCCGCCGGAACTTACGCGCTCGCTCGCCGGGTCCCGACCGCCAGGCGCTTGCGCGGCGGCACCCGTCAGCTGGCGGAGCAGCGAATTGAGCTCGAAGCGTTTGTAGAGTGCCGACAGCGCGTCGGTGTCGGGGGGCTGTCGCCTGAGAGCGATGGAGTGCAGCGGCAGTTTCACGTCGCGCCGGATCATGGCGAGTTTCCTGGAGAGCTCGAGCACCCCGAGGTTCTCGCGCAGGCTGTCGCCGACCTTGCCCGCGATGTCCTTGGCGTTCTCGACGATGCCCTCGACGCTGCCGAACTCGTTGAGCCATTTCGCGGCGGTCTTGGGCCCGACCTTCGGAACGCCCGGGATGTTGTCCGAGGCGTCCCCGACCAGCGCCAGGTAGTCGACAATCTGCTCTGGCATGACGTCGAATTTCGCCTTGACGCCGGCTCGATCGAGCCTTGTGTCGAACATCGTGTTGACCAGCGTGACGCGGTCGTTGACGAGCTGCGCCATGTCCTTGTCGCCGGTCGAGATGACGATCTCGAGGCCCTCGTTCTCCGCCTGGGCGGCCAGTGTGCCGATGACGTCGTCGGCCTCGACGCCCTCGATGCGCAGCAGGGGCAGCCCGAGCGCGGGTATCGCCTCGACCAGCGGCGCGATTTGCGCGCGCAGGTCGTCCGGCATCGGCGGCCGGTGCGCCTTGTACGCCTCGAACAGATCGTCGCGGAAGGTGCGCCCCGGGGCGTCGAGCACGACGGCGATGAGCTCCGGGCTTTCCTCCTTCAACAGCTTGTTCAGCATGTTGAGCACGCCGAGCAGGGCGCCCGTCGGCTCGCCCTTCGAGCTGGTGAGCGGAGGCAGCGCGAAGAAGGCGCGATACAGGTAGGACGAGCCGTCCACCAGCCAGAGCTTGCGGGACCCGGCCACGGCGTCAGCGACCCGGCGGCTCGGCGGCTTTGTCTTCGCCTTCCTTCTTATCGACCTCGGGCGGCGGGACGGCCGAAGCCGGCGGCGCGGTCGTGCGGATCTCGACCGGCGTCTCGATCGCCTGGTCGGGCAGGTACAGCGAGCCGGTCTGGCCGCAGGCAGTCGCCGTCGAGAGGAGCGCAAGGACGAGAGCGGCGCGCATCGCCCGAGTATAGGACAGCTTCACCGCGGCTGGCGCTCGATGACCGCGATGGTGAGGCGCGAGACGCAGACGAGGCGCTTGCGGTCGTCGCGGATCTCGATGTTCCACACCTGCGTGCGCCGTCCGAGGTGGATCGGGCTCGCACGGCCGGTGACGTGGCCGTTCATTGCCGGCCGCAAGTGGTTCGCGTTGATCTCGACGCCCACGATCTGGAAGCGCTCGCGATCGATGCACATCGTGCCGCCGACGCTGCCGAGCGTTTCTGCGAGCGCGACCGAGGCGCCGCCGTGCAGGATGCGGTCCGGCTGCATCGTGCGCCCGTCGACCGGCATTCGCGCCTCGAGGTAGTCGTCGCCGATGTCGGTGACCTCGATGCCGAGGTGCGCGCCCATGGTGTCGCGCTGGAATTTCCCCAGCTCCTCGACCGTGAATTGGCGGATCCAGATACTCATGGCTGCACTTCCCGATTTTGGGTTAGTGTACCCGCCGCGTGGCCGATCAACATGCCGTTCCCGCCGCTCCCCGTCCGACCGTCGCGGTCGCCGGCTCCGGATTGCGCTTCCCGGTGCGGCGCATCTTCTGCGTGGGCCGCAACTACCCCGAGCACGCGCGCGAGATGGGAGCGTCGGACCTGCGCGCGGCGCCGTTCTTCTTCACCAAGCCCGCCGATGCCGTGGTCGAGAGCGGCGCGGTCGTGCCGTTTCCGCCGCGCACGTCGGACCTGCATCACGAGATCGAGCTCGTGGCCGCGCTCGGCGCGGATCGGGAGGTCTTCGGCTACGCCGTGGGCAACGACCTCACGCGGCGCGACGTGCAGGCGCACATGAAAAAAGAAGGAAAACCCTGGGACACGGCCAAGGGATTCGATCATTCCGCGCCGCTGACCCCGATCGCGCGCGCTGCCGACATCGGGCATCCCGAGCGCGGGCGCATCTGGCTCGAAGTGAACGGCGCGCTCCGCCAGGAGGGCGACATCGCGGACATGATCTGGCGCGTGCCCGAGATCGTCGCGGAGCTCGCCACCTGGTTCGAGCTCAAGCCGGGCGACCTCGTCTTCACCGGCACGCCCGCCGGCGTCGGCCGCCTCGATCCGGGCGATCGCGTGCGCGGCGGGGTGGACGGCGTCGGCATACTCGAACATACGATGGCGGCGGCATGAAGCTCTTTTCCTACTGGCGCAGCTCCGCCGCCTGGCGCGTGCGCATCGCGCTCTCCCTCAAGGGCATCCCGCACGGGACCGTGCCCGTGCACCTCGTGCGTGACGGCGGCCAGCAGCACAGCGAGTCCTATCACGAAGTGAACCCGCAGGAGCGGGTGCCCACGCTCGAGGACGAAGGGCGCGTGATCGCGCAGTCGCTCGCGATCATCGAGTACCTCGAGGAGACGCACCCGGAGCCGCCGCTCCTGCCGGTGAACTTTGTCGGCCGCGCGATCGTGCGGCAGATGGCGCTGCTCGTCGCTTGCGAGATGCATCCATTGCAGAACATCCGCGTGCTGGATTACCTGCGCGGGCCGCTGACGCAGGGGGATGCCCCGGTGGCCGAATGGGTGCGCCACTGGGTCGGCCAGGGATTCACCGCCCTCGAGGAGCTCGCGCGCCGGCACGGGGACGGCGCACACCATCTGTATGGCGGCGCGGTCACGATGGCGGACCTGTGCCTCGTGCCCATGATGTACAACGCGCGGCGTTATCATCTGGACCTGAAGCCATACCCGGCGCTGGCCGCGATCGACTCGCACCTGATGACGCTGCCCGCATTCTCGACCACGCGCCCCGAGGCGCAAGCAGACGCCGAATGAGCGACACGACCGACAGGAAGCCCGACGACCCGATGGCCGGGATCCACTGGGATCTCGACAAGTCCATCAGCTACAGCCAGTACCTGCAGCTCGACAAGGTGCTCGACGCGCAGAAGCCGCTCTCCGGCCAGCACGACGAGATGCTGTTCATCGTCATGCACCAGGCGAGCGAGCTGTGGATCAAGCTCTGCCTCCACGAGCTCGCAGCCACGCGCGCGCAGATCCGCTCGGACGACCTCGAGCCCGCGTTCAAGATGCTCTCGCGCGTCGCGCGCATCCAGACGCAGCTCATCCAGTCCTGGGACGTGCTCTCGACGATGACGCCCTCCGACTACACCAAGTTCCGCGACTCGCTCGGCCAGAGCTCCGGCTTCCAGTCCTGGCAGTACCGCGTGCTCGAGTTCGTGCTCGGCAACAAGGAAGCGCGGCTCATCGAGGTGCATGCGCGCGACAAGCAGGCGCACGCGCTCCTGAAGCGCGAGCTGGCGACCGCTTCGCTATACGACGAGTCGATCCGCCTACTGGCCCGTCGTGGTTTCGACATCCCGGCGGAGTGCGCGGACCGGGACTGGACGCAGCCCTACCAGCCGCATCCCGCGGTCGAGGCCGCGTGGCTCGCGGTGTATCGCGACGCGACGGGACACTGGGATCTTTATGAGCTCGCCGAGAAGCTCGTGGACCTCGAGTACAAGCTGCAGCAGTGGCGCTTTGCGCACCTGAAGACGGTGGAGCGGATCATCGGGTTCAAGCGCGGGACGGGAGGCTCGAGCGGCGTGGGCTATCTCGAGCACGTGCTGAAGCGCGGGTTCTTTCCCGAGCTGATCAGCCTGCGCACTTCCATCTAGAGCGGTCCAGCCACTGCGCGTCCGGGTAGTACGCGAACACGAACTGCCCGTCCTTCAGCACGTCGATCATGCCGCGCGCCACCGCCTCGCGGACCGCCGGGCACCCATGGCTCCGGCCGAGACGGCCTTGCTTCCCGGCCGCGAGCGGATCCACATACGGCGCACCATGCATGACGATCGCGCGCTCCATAGCCGCATCGTTGACGCCCGGTTCGAGCCCGTCCATGCGCAACGAGTAGCCATTGCGTCCTTGATAAGTGTCACGCGTGAGGAAGAGCCCGAGGCTCGAGGCGTGGCTGCCGCTCACGTTCGAGAACACCTTGGCGAGGTTCTCGCCGGAGCCGCGGCCATGCGCGACGACCTCTTCATAGAGGAGCCGGTTGCGCTCGATGTCGAAGACCCACAGGCGCGGCTCGGTAGACGGGCGGCTGTAGTCGATGAATGCGAGGCGCGAGGCGTCGACGCCTACGCCCGAACCCTGGGCGCAGCGCATGGCGGCGAGCGCGAGCTCGAGCGCGTCGCGATTGGCGTGCGGCGCGAGACTCGCGATGGAGACCGCGCTCGACGGCGCCGGCAGCGGTGGGGCGTGGGGAGCTGCGCTCAGCAACCAGCCCAGGATCAGCGGGATCATCGGCGGCCCGGTTTTCGAAGGGCCGCAATGATAGACGAAGCGGCCATCGGGATGCTAGGAACGCGGCTTTTCCGTGAACAGGCGCTCATCCCAGCG
>DATMEC010000052.1:0-7381 GCA_035557125.1 Steroidobacteraceae bacterium | reverse complement strand
CTTCTGCGCCGGAGTCGACCGCGCGATCGACATCGTGGAACGCGCCATCGAGCTGTTCGGCGCGCCGATCTACGTGCGTCACGAGGTTGTGCACAACCGATTCGTCGTGGATCGCCTGCGTGGCCTCGGAGCCGTGTTCGTGGATGAGCTCGACGCCGTGCCGGACGGCGCGACGGTCATCTTCAGCGCCCATGGCGTGCCAAGCCGGGTGGAGCAGGAAGCCGAGCGGCGCGTGCTCACTGTCTACGACGCGACCTGCCCGCTGGTCACCAAGGTACACATGGAGGTGGGCAAGTACGCGCGCGACGGACTCGACGTGATCCTGATCGGGCATGCCGGACACCCGGAGGTGGAGGGCACCATGGGCCGCTTCGACACGGGCCACGGCGGGCACATCCACCTCGTCGAAACCGTGGCCGATGCCGAGAGGCTCGACGTTCGCGATCCTTCGCGGCTCGCAGTCGTGACGCAGACGACGCTCTCGGTCGACGACACCGCGAAAGTGATGACGGCTCTGCGCCGCCGGTTCCCGACGCTCGCGACCCCGCGCAAGGAAGACATCTGCTATGCGACGCAGAATCGCCAGGACGCCGTGAAGCAGCTCGTCGCGCAGTGCGACGTGATTGTCGTCGTCGGCTCGCGGTCGAGCTCGAACTCCAACCGGCTGCGCGAGATCGCGACGACGCGCGGAATCCCGGGCTACCTCGTGGACGGCGCAGAGGACCTCAGGCAGGAATGGTTCGAGGGCAAGCAGGCGGTCGGCGTGACGGCCGGCGCGTCGGCGCCCGAGTCGCTGGTGAAGAAGGTGGTCGAGAAACTGCGCGAGTGGGGCGGGCGCGAGGCGGTCGAAGTCGTCGGGCGCGAAGAACACGTCGTCTTCGGGCTGCCCCAGGCCCTGCGTCCTGCAGCCAAGCCGGGGTCGGCTGCGCGGTAGGGACGAATTTCCTACCAGCAGCGGCTCGCGCTGTCTGCGCCTTGCGAATTCGCCGCGAGACGCCGGCCGCTTTCGTCGATGGACAGCCGCAGGCAGGCCGGATCCGCCTGGCTTCCGGTCGCGGTCGCCACCACCCGAAATTCGGCGGCCGTAGCCACTTCAACCGCGAGCGTGTAGTGGCCGCCTGGAGTGCGCGACGCCACCGGCAGGCCTGGCGGATCGTCGCCCACGCCGGCATCGAGCCGACTACCGTAGATGCCATGCGCGAGGTGGAACTTTTCCTGCTCGGTGGCGGCCATGAGCAAGGACTGGACCGCCTGCGCGCGATTGCCTCGGCGCAGGTGACTCCGGTAGGTCGACACCGCAATGGTGGTCGTGATCGCGACGATTGCGAGCGCGATCATGACCTCGATCAGGGTGAATCCGGCGGCGGCACGAGCTTGCGCCATGACGTCCTCACGGGATCTCCGGCATAGCCGGTATCGAAGGTTTCGCCGCCCAGGATCCCGAATGGGCGCGGCTTGCAGCCGGCGCAGGCCTCGTCCCAGCGGCCCGGGAAACCAAATCCCAGGCCCGGCGGAAGCCCGCTGGTCACGATCTCCTCGGGCTCTTCCGCCTCCGATTCGACGGCAGTCGCACGCGGAAGTCCCGTGCGGATGTCGAGCGCATAGTGCCGCGCCGATGACGGCGGCGGGCCGCACGGCGCAGCGAGATCGACCGCGAGCGGTTGATACGTCTGGAATCTCAGCACGTGATCGAAAGTGACCATCGGTCTCACTACCCGTTCCCCGTCACCATGGGCGTCGAGCCGGATGAACCAACCCGGCGCATCCGGGGGAATGCCTGCCTCCGCGTGCGTGGCGTCGTAAAGGTCGTCGACCTCGAGTTCAGGGACGGGCGCTTCCGCGATCTCGTCGTAGACCACGAAGACGGCATCCTGGCCCGTCGCATCGCGCGGGCGCATCAGCGAACCCGACCCTATCGCGATCGCAAGGCGGCTGTGCATGCCTGAACGCACGATCGACGTGTCGGGCGTGAAGTGGAAGCGGCGCCCGGCCGCGTCGAGGCGGGCGAGCCTCCGTACGGATGCGAGTGAAGCAGCGTCGCGGCCGCCCTCGAAAGCGACACGCCACAGGTTGCCGACCACGTCCAGGACGTAGGCGCGGTCGATGCTGCCGTCGCCATCGAGGTCCAGCAGGCGCGGAGCGGCCGCGACGCTCGAAAGCCCGTCGATCGCAAGGTCGTCCTCCGGGCCGCCTGCCGACCACAATCGCCGGCCCGTCGTTGCGTCGACCGCAACAATCGCGTTTCCTCGGCCGCTGCCGGTCGCGGAGGGCGCATCGAAACGCCTGTCGTAACCGCCGGCGAGCATGACGACCCAGTTTTCGCGGTCCTGGCCCGAGTCCGCGATTTCCAGACGCGTGACGACCGGCTCCGCAAGGCCGAGCGCCGGCGCATCCGGAAGTTCCAGGGACCATAGAAGCCGAGGCTCCTGAGGCAGGGCCACGTCGAGCGCGTAGTAGCGAGAACCGCCTCGTCCGAGGCCGAAGAGCAACCAAAGATGCTCTCCGCTTGCGGGCTCGATGCGTCCGTCGCCATCCGGATCATGACGGTGCACGACGAGCGTGCCATCGAGGCCGTGGCTGCGCACTGTCGTCGCGGCGTTGCGCACGAGGGCGGGGATCCGCCCCAGCAGTTCCTTCGGCAGCCATGCCCACTGCTCGACACCGCTGTCGGCATCGAATGCATGCAGCACCCCGTCTTGGGTCGCGGCATACGCGACGCTGGATCTTTCTTGCGGATAGCCGACGATCGCGATGGCCGGGAGCCCTGGGTCGCCGAGCGTGCGCAATGCCAGGAAGGATTCCAGGAGCTCATCCACGGACTCGGGATCGAATGGACCCAAGCCGAGCGTTTCGCGCCCGATGCGCATGTTGCCCGGCTCGAGGCGGTTCGCGGGATCCGTGAGGCGGTCGCCGTCGACATCGGTAAACACATTGCGCCCCTCGGGGATCGGCAAGCGCCCCGCAGCCCCGCCCGCGAGCAGGTTCGCGTCGGGCGCATCACTCCACAGGCTCCGCGTGCCGGCGCCCGGCAGGCCATTCGCATCGATCGCGGGTTCGCCGTCGCGATCGACGACGAGTGGCGGCTCGAACGGCCCGGCCGGCGCCCTCAATCCATACTTCAGCACGTTTCCGAGCCACCGCGCACTCGGCCTCGGCGCCGACAGCCCGAAAATGACACCGGGAGTGCTTGCGCCAGCATCGAACGGCGTCAGTGCGGCCGCGGACAGTGCAGGGCTGGCGGCGACCGCCGCGTCGCGCTGGTGAGCGTTCGCGAGCAGGTTGACGTAGGCGAGCGGGTGCGCGGGTGGCAGGATCCAGGAAAGGGGTGCGGACTGCGCGCCCGGCAGGTCGTCGCGAAGATCGGTCGTTCCCAGCCACGCGCCGACCGCGGCGAGGCAATCAGGGCCGCAACCGCCAGTCTCGTCCTGAAAATGCGGAAGCGCGTTTGCGGCCGCCGCAGCCTGTTCGTCACTGCTTGCGACACCGGCACTCAGGTAGGCGATGGAAACCGGCCGGCAGGCATGATCGAAGGGCGACCGGTACGTGGCCGCGACGCGAGGATCGAGCGCCGCGGGATCCGTGCGGGCGTCGAACCCGAACTGCCGCGGACCACCGGCCAGCCAGCGCGCCGCTTCGGTCAGCGTTTCGGCAAGAGGCGCGGCGCCCGCGGGAGTCGCTGCAGCCATCGCCAGCACTTCTGCGGCCGCGACCTCGCTCGCAACCGGCGCCCGTGCGATGAAGCCGCCGTCGGGGCCGTCGTCATCGACGCGCACAAGCGCGACCTCGATCTCCGACGTGGCCGCCAGCGCCTGGGCCAGGCGACGGGACATGACCTCGGCGAGCGGCCGCTCCGAAGCCGGAAGGCTCGCACGCAGGTAGTTGAGGTAATTGCCCGTGTACAGGATGTAGGGGTCGGCGAAGGGCGCGCGGTCCCAGGGAATCTCCTCTGCACCGTCGCGGGTCCAGGGCGTGCCGAATCCGTCGCCGGCATACCAGTCGCCTGCCGCACTGCCATGACGACCCCGGTCGGCGCGGCATTCGACAGGACCGGTGCTGTCATCTCCGAGGGCATCCCAGTAGCCACCGTCCTCACCGGCCCACCACTGCGCGGCGCGCGAGGCAACATGGAATCCCGCGCCCGCAAGTGCCGCGCGGGCCGACTCGCAGTGCAGGCCACTCACCGAATCGCGCGGCACCAGGTCGAGGCCGCGCTGGAGCGTGCAGTCGGGCGCCGGGCCGGCTCCGCGGCGAAAGTAGACCTTGCCCGGATCGCAGGCCGGTGAGTCCGGCCCGGAAGCGTAGTCGCGCAGCGCATCGTAATCCTCGCCGACCGACAGCCCGACGCCGGCGGCCGCCGACTGGTCGAGGATCAGCGCGAGCAGCGGACGAACCGACATCGGCAATGGTGCGCGGTGGAGCCAGGCCTCGTCGATGTCGGCGCGGCCGTCACCAGCGGACAACGCCGCCGCGAGCAGCGCCGCGGCGCCGACGATCGTTCGCGTGAACCGCGTCTTCACGACGACGGCACCACGAAGTAGAAGCCCTGCTCGAGCCGCTGGCGTGCGCCGCGTCCCGACTGCCCGTCTGCGGTGATAAAGAAATGGCGCGCGGCAAAGGTGCCGGCGTTCTCGCCGATGCTGAATCCGGCGGGGAGTGCGCCAGGGCCGGGTACCTCGCGGGTTTCCGTCCGAAATGCCGCCTGCGCCGTCGCGACCTCGGGAAGGATGTCGCCGGCGGCGGTGGCGCTCTCGCGAGCCTCCGCCGCCGCTAGCAATGCCGCGACGATACCCGCTTCAGCCGCCTCGAAGGCGTTCTGGGCCATCTGCTGGTGGCCGGCAAGCGCCAGCGCGGTCATCGCCGCCGCCGCCGCGGCGAGCGCAAGAGCGCCGAGTCCCGACATCAACACCAGGACGACGACGAGTGCCGATCCCTTCCCGGCATTGTTCATTGCCACAATCCCGTATTGCGCAGTTCGACGACGCGGGCGGCGCGCTTACGCCGGCTGAGGCCGGGTTGATCGCGCTCGAGGATGTCGCTTCGCGCCTCCAGCTCGATACGAAGCGCGCGCGTCACGCCGCCTGCGGTCGGCTCTCCGGGGCGGACCCAGCGATCGACCGAGGCATCCGGATCCGCGGGATCGTCGAGCCCGACCTCGACCTGAAGATCCGCGATGCCGCTCACGAGCTCTTCATCCTGAAACGCCGGCCGCGTGCCGCCGACGAGGCGCTTGCGACGCAACGAGGGCCAGTCGCGACGCCCGGTCGAGTCGCTGCTGACGTAGAACACGCTCACATCCAGGTCGTGGCGACGTGCCTCCGCGCCGAGCGTTGCGCTGCCGTCGGCGGCCAGACGCGCGGCACGCAGGTTGGTCTCGAGCTGCAACCGGCCGTCATCGGCTGGTGAAGGCTCGACGGCCGCATGGCGGACGACGAGCGTGTCGGCCACGGTGGCAGCGCGCCCGTCAGGCGACGCGCGGCAACCGAGCGGAATGCCAGCCACGGCGGCATAGGCAGCGTCCGCTGCGCTGACCGGCGTCGCGAGATCCAGCGCGAGCGACGGGCCGCAAGCGCCGGCAACGGCGAGGTCGGCTCGCTCCGCGGCGCCGAGCGCCGAGGATCCGTCCACCGGAGTTCCAGGGGGCGCGAGGCCGACGTAGCCGGCAAGCCGGATCTCGTCGGCAATCATCGTGAACGCCGCATCGAGCGATTCTTCGAGGCGCGCAAGGGACTCGCCGGTGCGATGCGCCGCGCGCCCGCGGGTGACGAACGCCGTCGAGGCCGAGATGACTGCGAGTACCAGCAGCATCGCGACCAGGATCTCGACCAGTGTGAGGCCGGCGTCGTGCCTCATGTGGTTACCGGCAGCACGACGCGCTGCACGCCGATGCCTGCCACCGGCCATTCGATCGTGATTCGATACTGGGCCGGAACGCCGGGCACGAGGTCGACGCGTGCGACGCTGTCGGCCGGGAGGCTTGCGATGGCCGATTCGGTCCAAGCGCGCAGCGCCGGCGTGTCGGCTGGAAGCGAGCCTGCGGGCTCGCGATCGAGCGCGCGAAGCTCCTCGGCCAGGGATCCGGCCAGCCGGATCGCCATGCGGCGCGTGCCGGACTCGCGCTCGTACTGGATGCTCCGGCCCAGCACGATGCCGGCACCGGCCAACCCCATTAGCATGAGCACGAGCGCAACAAGCGCTTCGACCAGCGTGAAGCCGCGCACCAGCAGCCTGGTCAGCACGTCAGCACGCGATCCGAAGCGTCCCGGACGCTGGTCCGCGGGCGTCCGCTGCGGCTCACGATGACCGCGCGCGCCGCGCGCGCCCCACGGCGGTCGCACAACGTGAGCGTTGCCGGCGTCGCGAAGCCGGTGCCGGCCTCGAACTCGAGGATGGGCCGATTCGACCGGATGTGCGGGCTGCCGGTTTCCGGAAGGGCAAGCGCCTGGCGAAAGCGGTCCGGATCGCCGGTCAGCAGCAGTTCACCGGTCCAGTCCAGCCGGTCCGTACAGCTGCCGGAGACGTCGCCGCCGCACAGGCGGATCTTTTCGCTGCGGGTCGCCGAGAACTGCCGCGCCAGGTTGATCGCGTGCATCGCGGTCGAGACGGCTGCGTTCATGCGGCTCTCGAGAACGAGGTTCGAGAATACCGGCACGGCGGCGCCCGCGAGGATCGCAGCGATGCCGAGCATCGCGAGGAGCTCGGGCAGCGTGTGGCCGCGCGACGGGGGTCTTCCAGGGATCATGCCGCGAGGCTAGCGGGCGCGACGCGTGGTTCCAGCGCGCAAATCCGCGGTGTTTGAGGCGATTTCCGCCGAGGCGTATATTGCGGCCTCATGGACCACGACAATCACCGCGACTGCATCCGGTCCGAGCTCGAGGAACGGGGCATCCAGGCGACGGCCCAGCGCATGCGGATCGCCGCTCTGCTGTTTGCGCGTGACCAGCACCTGACGGCGGAGCAGATCATCAAGGCGCTCGCCGGGCAGGGCTCTCGCGTCTCCAAGGCGACGGTCTACAACACTTTGAATCTCTTCGCGGAGAAAGGCCTGCTCAGGCCACTGCAGGTGGACCCGGAGCGAGGCCTGTTCGACTCCAATATGCGCCCGCACCACCACATCCACGTGGAAGACACGGGCGAGCTCATCGACGTGCCGCCCGGGGAAGTCGAATTCTCGCGCCTGCCATCGCTGCCCCCCGGCACCGAGCCGGTCGCCGTGGACATCGTGATCCGCGTCCGGCGCCAGGGATCCTGACGCGTTGCCCGGACCCCGGGCCTTGCCTATACTGCGCGCCCCGCTGCCGGTGTAGCTCAGTTGGTAGAGCAGTCGCTTCGTAAGCGAGAGGTCGGGGGTTCAAGTCCCTCCACCGGCACCAGTTTCCCCGTG
>DATMEC010000051.1:0-6329 GCA_035557125.1 Steroidobacteraceae bacterium | reverse complement strand
CGGCGGCGCGACGCCGAGGCGCTCGCGCATCACCGGGCTCGTCGTCGTGTACTGCAGGAACTGCCGCTTGGCCGGGTAGACGTGGTGCTGCACGCCGAAGGCCGCGAGCGCGGCCTCGTGGAATCCCGACAGGATCAGCTTCTTCTTGCCCGGATAGGTGTTGATGTCGCCGATCGCGAAGATTCCGGGCTCGGTCGTCTCGAACTTCTCGGTGTCGACCTTGAGCGCCTTCTTCTCGAGCGCGAGTCCCCAGTTCGCGATCGGGCCGAGCTTCGGGTGCAGGCCGAAGCAGGCGAGCACGAGCTCACAGCCGACTTCCACGGTCGACTTGTCCGTGCCGAGGATCGTGACGCCCGACAGGCGGCCGTTCGACGACGCAAGCGACTGGATGCTGCCCTCGTGGAAGCGGATCCTTCCTTCCGCGGCCAGCGCCTTCATGCGCGCGACCGACGCCGGCTGTGCGCGGAATTCCGCGCGGCGGTGCACCAGGGTGACGCTCCGCGCCTTGCCGCAGAACTCGAGGACCCAGTCGAGCGCGCTGTCGCCCCCGCCCGCGACCAGCACGTCCCTGCCGTGGAATTCCTCGGCGTGCTGCACACGATAGTGGAGCTGCGTGCCCTCGAAACGCTCCGCGTCGGGCACCAGGAGCCGCCGCGGCTGGAACGAACCGAGGCCGGCCGCGATGATGACGCTGCCGGCGTCGAAGCGCGTGCCGGCCGCGGTCTCCACCGCAAAGCGCCCGGACGCCTGCCTCGCGACTGCCGAGACTTCCTGCCCCAGGTGAAACCCGGCGTGAAACGGCTTGATTTGCTCCAGCAGGCGGTCGATGAGCTCCTGCGCGCCGCACACCGGCAGCGCGGGAATGTCATAGATTGGCTTGTCGGGGTAGAGCTCGGTGCACTGGCCGCCGGGGTGCGCAAGCGAGTCGACGATCTCGCCCTTCATCCCGAGCAGGCCGAGCTCGAACACTGCAAAGAGGCCCACCGGGCCGGCGCCGACGATCAGGCATTCGGTCTGAATGGCGGCGGCCGCAGATTCGTTCACGGTCAGGTTCCGGTGAGGGTCCGGCCGCGCGCGTGCGGCGAGGGCCGGCATTCTAACCGATGATAGGCTTGGCCATGCCCAACGCCCTCGAAACGCCCCTCGCCCCGCTGGTGCGAGACTTCCGCACGCTGGCCGCGCGCGGCGAGGCCCTCGCGCTTGCGACCGTCGTCGAGACCGAGGGCTCGACGTACCGCAAGGCCGGCGCGCAGATGCTGATCGCGGCGGGCGGCGAGCCGTTCGGGCTCCTGTCCGGCGGCTGCCTCGAGGCCGATCTCGCACTGCACGCGCGCGCGGTCGTCAACACGGGTTCCGCGCGCCGCATGAAGTACGACATGCGCGGCGAGGACGACCGGTTGTTCGGCATCGGCAGCGCGTGCGAAGGCGCCATCTCCGTGCTGCTGCAGCGCGTCGGGCCCATGGAAGAGTGGCAGCCACTCGCGGCCTTGGCCGCGTGCGTCGAAACTCGCAGGGGCGGCGCGCTCGCGCTCATCGTCGGGGGCACCCATGCCGGCCGCGCGTGGTGGCCCGGCGGCGGCGACGCGCCCTGGCCCGAGCCCGACGCCGTGCGCGCCGCGCGCGAAGCCGGCGGCGACGTTCCGTTGCAGCTCGCTTTTACGGCGGGCCAGGAGCAGGCCTCGGCGCTCGTGATTCCGCTCAGCCCGCCGCCCCTCCTCCTGCTGTGCGGCGCGGGCCCGGACGTGCGTCCGCTGGCGCAGCAGGCCGTCGCGCTCGGCTTCGCCGTGACTGTGTGCGACCACCGCCCGGCGCTCCTCGATCCCGCGCGCTTCCCGCACTGCCGCCTGTCCTGCCAGCCGCCGCAGGAGTTCCGGGACCTGCCGGAGGTCGCGGACTGCGACGCCGCGGTGGTCATCAGCCACCATTTCGACGCCGACCTCGCCTATCTCGAGGTTCTCGCCGACCGCGGCACGATCGGCTACGTGGGCCTGCTCGGCCCGGCGCCGCGGCGAGACCGCCTGCTGGCCGCACTCGAAGGGCGTCGCGCGCGGCTCGAAGGGCGGCTGCATGCGCCGATCGGCCTCGACATCGGGGCGCGCACGCCGGAAGCGATCGCGCTCGCGGTGGCCGCCGAACTGCACGCCTGGTTCGCCGGCCGCGGCGGCGGCCCGTTTCACGCGCCCATCGCGACAACGCCGGCGTGAACGCTCCCGTCGTAACGCCGCGGCGCGAAGCCGCCCTGCCCGCCCTGCGCCTCGACTCCGAGGGCGCCCGCCACATCGACATGCGGGCGGTCGCCGTGCTCGCGCTGCCGCTCGTGCTGAACAGCACGATGCAGGCCGTGCTGAACCTGACCGACACCTGGTTCATCGGCCGGCTGTCCACCGCGGCGACGGCCGCGATCGCGGCGGTCCACTGGCTCGCGCTGCTCGCGATCTTCATGATCGGCGGCGTCGCCATGGGCGTGCAGACGCTCGCCGCCCAGGCGTTCGGCGCAGGCCGCTTCCGTCGCGCCACCCGCACTGCGTGGCTGGGGCTGTGGGCGTCCATGCTGTCGATCCCCGCCTTCGGCCTGACGGTCGCGTTCGGACCGAGCATGATCCGGGCATTCGGCCTCGACGCGGACGTGGAGGCGCTCGCCATCGAATACTGGGTCCCGCGCATGGTCGGCGGGCCACTCGCCGCGGCGCTGTGGGCGGCCAACGCGTTCTTCAACGGCATCGGCCGCACCCGCATCACGCTCGCGGTCGGCCTCATCGTGCTCGCCTCGAACGCGGTGCTGAACGAGATCTTCATCTTCCGCTTCGGCTGGGGCATGGCGGGCGCCGCGTGGGCGACGACGGCCGCCGAGCTGGTCGGCGTCGCGATCGCGATCCGCATGATCCTCGCGCTCGATCGCCGGCAGTACGCGCCGCACCTGACCTGGCGACCGCACCCCGGCCGCATCGCCGCGCTCATCGCGCTCGGCCTCCCGATGGCGATGACGGCCTCCGCGGACCTCGGGGCCGCGGCGCTGTTTCAGCTCATGATGGTGCAGTTCGGCGTGATCGACGGCGCGGCGACGCAGATCGTCACGATCTTCACCGCGCTCGCCTACATGCCGGGCATCGGCCTCGCCCTCGCGGGCACGACCCTGGTCGGCCAGGCGATCGGCGCCGGCGACCACGGCTGGGCCGCGCGGCTCGGAAACCGCGTCATCCTGGTGGTCTCCTGCTACATGGGCGGCATCGGCCTCGTGATCGCGCTCACCGGCAACTGGCTGGTGCCGCTGTTCGTCAATGCCGAGGATCCGCGCGCCGCCGAGGTCATCGCGCTGTGCGCGTCGCTGCTCTGGCTCGCCGCCGCCTACCAGTTCTTCGACGGGGTCAATTTTGCGAGCGCCTTCTGCCTGCGAGGAGCCGGCGACGCGCGAGTCCCTGCGCTCATCGTGCTCGCCTGCGGCACGCTGCTGTTCCTGCCGCTAACGCACTACCTGACGTTCGCGCCCGGCCAGGGCTGGTTCGATGCCGCGCCGGGCCTCGGCCTCGGCGCGGTCGGCGGCTGGAGCGCGATCGTCGTGTACGTGGTCGCGATCGGCAGCGCGCTGTGGCTGCGCTGGAAGAACGGCGCGTGGAAGCGGATCCGGCTTTAATAGTCGCGCACGACGCGGAAGCCGAGGTCGGACTGGCGCAGCGACGCGGGCGCAGCCGAGCGTGCGGGCGCGCGCGCGTCGCGCGGCCGGCTCGCAAACGAGCCTCCGCGCACGCCTTTCAGCTCGCAACCGCCCTGCCAGGTCCAGGCGCGCGCATCCTGCGGCCGGCCGGCGTAGCTCGCCGTGTAGCAGTCCATGACCCATTCGCGCGCGTTGCCGATGATGTCGTGCACGCCGAAGGCGTTCGGCTTGTACTGGCCCGCCGGCGCGAGCAGCGGCGCGCGGTCGCTGCAGCGCGCATTCGGCCCGGGCAACCCGAGCGCATCGATGGCCGAGGCGTCATAGACGTTCGCGTAATCGCAGGCCATCGACAGGACGAGGTCCTCGCGCGAATCATTTTCGCCCCAGAAGCGCGGGTACGAGGTGCCGCCGCGCGCGACGTACTCCCACTCGGCCTCGGAAGGCAGCCGGTAGCGCTTGCCGGTTTCCGCAGCCAGCCATTCCGCGTACGCACGCGCGTCGTCCCAGTTCACGCAGACCACCGGGTCGTCGTCGCGGGGCGCTGCCGCAAAGCCGGGATCGCGCCAGCTGCGGTCCGGGTCCTGGATCCACTGCCCGCCGGACCACACGCGGCAACCGGGCACGGCTTTCGCGCCCGTGGCCTCGACGAAGCGGCGGAACTCGCCGACCGTGATCTCGCGGCGCGAGACCATGAACGGGCGCGAGAACGCGAGCGTCACCGGCGGTGATTCGCCGCTTGCCGGGTCTAGCTCCCGCGCATCCGGTGCGGAGCCCATCTGGAACTGCCCGGGCGGGACCATCGCGAGCTCGGGGCAGGCGGCGCAGTCACGCGGCGCGGCGGCCGGCGCTGCCTGCGGCACGGCTTGCGTCGCGGCAAGCGCGAGGAGGATCGCGAGCAATGCGGGCCTCATCGCTCGTCCTTCGCCTTGCTGGCGAGGTCAAGCGCGACGCGAAAGCCCGCGTCGGCGGCACTTTCGCCGGAGGGCGCGGCTGCGCGCGCGGCGCTGCGGCCGGAATCGGCGGGCGTGAGCCAGCTGCCGCCGCGCCGTATGCGCTCCTCGCATCCGCCCAGCCATTCCCAGGCACGCGCATCGCGCGGCCGGCCGACGTAGCTCGCCGTCGCGCAATCCTGCACCCACTCGCTCACGTTCCCGATCATGTCCTGCAGCCCGAAAGCGTTCGCGCCGTACTGCCCGGCCGGTGCGAGGTCGGCCTGCCCATCGCGGCAACGCGCTTCCTCCCACCCCAGGCGATAGCGCGCCGCGGCGACGAGATCGTAGGTGTTCGCAAAGCCGCAGCCATCCTCCGCAGCGTCACCCCACGGCCGCATCGTCCGGCTCCCGGCACGCGCGGCGTATTCCCACTCGGCCTCCGACGGCAGCCGATAGCGCGCGTCCGTTTTCGCGGATAGCCACTGCACGTAAGCCTGCGCATCGGCGAACGAAACGCAGCTGACAGGGTAATCGTCGCCGGGTTTCGCTGGCGTCGCGATGTCCTGCCAGCTGCGGCGGGGATCCTCGTTGAAGCGCAGGCGCACTGGGTCCCACACGCGGCAACCGGCCTGCGGCTCGTGGCCGCTGTCGGCGACGAAGCGCGCGTACTCGCCGCGCGTCACCTCCAGACGCCCGAGCGCGAACGCGCGCGGAATCTCGACGACGACCACGTGGCGCTCGGCCGCGCCGGCCCCGCGTTCCACCGCAGCGCCCGGCGTGCCCATCACGAAGCTGCCGGCTGGCACCACGACCATCTGCGGGCAGCCGTCACAGTCGGCGAACGACGTCCCGGGCGCCGGTGCACCCTCCGCCGAGTGTGCCGCCGGCGCCGCTGCCATGAACGCCGCCGCGAGCCATGGCAGGGCCGCTTGCCGCATCAGGAGTCGATCCGCACCGGCACGAATATTTCCGCCTGGTCGCGCTGGATCAGGAGCGCGACGGTCTTGCCGGAGGCTTCCACGGCGGCGCGAAATTCGCCCATGGAGTCGACCGGCACGTCGTTGACGGCGAGAATCACGTCGCCACGCTCGACGCCCGCGATGGCCGCCGGGCCGTCGGCGTTCTCGACCACGAGGCGGCCGGTCGTCCCGAGATACTCGCGCTCGCTGCCATTCAGCGGCCGCACGGCGAGCCCGAGCTTGCCCGTCCCGCCGCCCTCAGGCGCGCTGCGCTGCGCGACGACCGGCTCTTCGTCGAGCTCGCTGACCTTGACGCGCAGCGGTCGCTCCGACTTGTCACGCCAGATCGTGAGCGTCACCTGTTTGCCGGGCTTGATCGCCGCGACCAGCGGCGGCACCTCGCTCGACAGCTCGATGTCCTTGCCTTCGACCGCGAGGATCACGTCGCCCGGCTTGACGCCGGCCGCGGCGGCCGGCCCGCCGGCCTCGACCTGGCTCACGAGCGCCCCGCGCGGGCGCTGCAGCCCGAAGGCATCGGCGAGAGACTGGTTCACCTGCTGGATCGTGACGCCGATCCGGCCGCGCTCGACGTGGCCATTCGCGACGAGCTGGTCCTTGACGTTGATCGCGACGTCAATGGGGATCGCGAACGACACGCCCTGGTAGCCGCCCGTGCGGCTGTAGATCTGCGAGTTGATGCCGACGACCTCGCCCTGGAGGTTGAACAGCGGGCCGCCGGAATTGCCGGGATTCACCGCGACGTCGGTCTGGATGAAGGGCGTGTAG
>DATMEC010000050.1:0-3288 GCA_035557125.1 Steroidobacteraceae bacterium | reverse complement strand
GGTCCTCAAGATCGCCAAGGAGCCGATCTCGATGGAGACGCCGATCGGCGACGACGAGGATTCGCACCTCGGGGACTTCATCGAGGACGCCGCCGCGGAGAGCCCGCTCGACTCGGCGACGGTCGAGTCGCTGCGCGAGACTGTGCACGGCGTGCTCTCGCAGCTCACGCCGCGCGAGGCCAAGGTACTGCGCATGCGCTTCGGCATCGACCTGTCGACCGACCACACGCTCGAGGAGGTCGGCAAGCAGTTTGACGTCACTCGCGAGCGCATCCGCCAGATAGAAGCCAAGGCGCTGCGCAAGCTGCGCCATCCGAGCCGCAGCGAGCAGCTGCGGAGCTTCCTCATCGAGGATTGAGCGAGAGGCCCGGCGCCGGGACTCAGAACTTCCAGGCCACTTCGGCGAACAGCGAGGCGCTGCGCTTGCCTTCCACGTCCGGGTGGGTCAACGGCTTCGCGACCTCGACGTAGCTCGACAGCCGGGTTCCCTGCAGCCCCACGCCAACGCCCAGCGTGGCCGCGGACTCGCGTCCCGGCACGTCGTTCTTCCACGCGGCGCCGAGGTCATAGAACCCGTAGACGGACGGCGAGCCCAGCGAAATCTCCGCGGCCGGCAGCTCGCGGCGGACCTGGACCTTGCCGCCCAGGCCGTGGTCGCCCGCGATTTCGGCGACTTCGAACCCGCGGCCGAGCCGCTCCCCGCCGATCTTGAACCGCTCGACGTCCGGAAGGACGTCGCCGCTCGCCTGGGCAAACGCGTCGACGCGCAGGCTCCACGAATCCGGCAGGCGGGTGAAGCTCGAGAACTGCAGCTGCACCACGAGGAAATCAGCGGATCGGGGATCGTCCGGGAGGTCGTCCGCGCGCAGGCCGGCGCCCAGGACGTCGAGTCCCTTGCGCAGCTCCGCGGACGAGGAAAGCTGGCTCGCATCGCCGGCCCGCCAGCCGCCACGCACGCCGGCTTCAAGCACGCGCAGCCGGTCGTCGCGCAGGATCGCGGCGTCGCGGTCGATCGTCAGGTTCTCTGCTTCGAGCGCTCCGTGCATGGCGTACGTGCCGCCGAGCGGGCGCGTCACGCGCAGCGAGATGCGCTCGCGCTCGTATTCGTCCCTCAGGTCCTGCGGCCGCTCGTTGGGAGCCGAGGACGAGCGGAACACCATGGCAAGCCCGCGCGTGCCGCCGCCGCCGAGCGGGCGGTCGACCCAGGCCGCGCCGCTGAGGTACTCGCTGGTCTCCCCCGCAGCGACCAGGACGAGGCCTGCCGCTCCGCCCCAGCCGAACGGATCGTTCGCCACGAGCTGGCCGAGCACGAACAGCGGGCCGACTTCCCCGGTGCCGCGGTTGTTCATGCGCGCGTAGCCCGACAACGGCGCGAAGTCGGCCTGCAGTACGAGCTCATGCGCGTTGGGCGCCGCGCCGTCGCGCCGGGTCTTCGCAGTCACCGCCAGGCCCGAGAGACGCAGCATGCCGGAAACGGCGTTGCGGATCGTATCCAGACGCAGGGGTACGGCCGCCGTCACCTCCGCGCCGATGTGCTCGATAGCGTCGCGATACCGGCCCGGGTCGCCCTCGATCGTGACCCGCGTGACACGCGGCTCGAACACGCGGATATGCATGATGCCGTCCGCGGCGAACGTCTCGTCGAGCCGCAGCTCCGGCCGCGCGAAGCCATCCACCCGATAACGCTCCGAGATCACCGCTGCCACGGCGCGAGCAGCTTCGCGGGACACCGGCCGGCCGAGATGGTCGCGATACGCTGGAAACAAGTCTGCCGGGGAATACACGGTCGATCCGTCGATCGCCACGGCGACCAGCGGCGTCGCCTCTTCCGGCGTCGCGCGGGCAGCCGCGGCGAATATGACAAGCGCCGCGGCGGACGCCGCGAGCCGCATGTTTCGTCTAAACGAGCCACCCCTCGCGCTCACGTTATGGCACATCCGAATCGTTCCCGGCTGGACGGACGATTTTCCGGAAAGGCGCCGCTGCTTGTTGGGACAGCGCTCACACCTGCGCCGGCCGGCGCGTCCGTAACATGATTCCTCGCTGGCACAGGGGAGTCAGGGGGATGCGACATATCATTGCGCTGCTGTTTTCGGCGTCGCTGCTGCTCGCAACGCCGGCCGTGCTCGCCTCGCCCGGCGAAGATGAAATCGTGCTCGCCGCGTTCAAGGGCGCCGTCGAGATCACCTCCAGGGACACTGCGATGGAGCCGCACGCAGGCGCTGTCCTCGAGCTCGCCGCCACCCTGCGCACCGGCGCCGACGGGTCGGCCGAGCTGCGCCAGGGCGACACTTCCATCGGCGTCGGCTCCGACACGAAGCTGGAGTTTCCCGCGCAGGCGGCCGCCGGCCCGATCGACCGGGTATCGCAACCGTCCGGCAACGCCTTCTATAGCGTCGGCCCGCGCGGCAGCCGCAAGATGCGCGTCGAGACGCCCTACCTCGTTGCCGTGATCAAGGGAACCCAGTTCAACGTCGCAGTCACCGGCGACAGCAGTACGATTTCGCTGCACGAGGGCATGCTCGAGATCCAGGCGACCGCGGACGGCATCGCTCCGGTAATCCTGCGCGCCGGCGAAGTCGCGGTGCGCCGCAAGGACGAGCCGGGCATTCGCGTGCTGAGGGTCGGCGCGGCCGCGGCGGCGCACGCGACCATCGACACCGCGGCGACGCCCAGCGACCCGGACGACACCGGCCCCCTGCCGGGCGACCTGCTCCCGACCGGCGACGAAGTTCCGGGCGATGAACTCATCGCGGACGCCGGTTCCCCGACGCTACCGGTCGATATCGGCCTGACCGGCGATGCCGGCGGCGTCGAGACGGGCATCGACGCTGGCGTGGAACTCGGCGCCGGCACGGTGGACGTCGGCCTGGACACCGGAATCGACATCGGTGTCGCGAGCGTCGACGCGGGCATCGACGCGGGCGTCGATCTTGGCGCCGGCACGGTGAACGTGGGCCTGAACGCCGGCGTCGACATCGGTGCCGCGAGCGTCGACGCGGGCATCGACGCGGGCGTCGATCTCGGCGCCGGCGCGGTGGAGGCCGGAGTGGACGCTGGCATCGACACCGCTGTCGCGAGCGTCGACGCGGGCATTGACGCGGGCGTCGATCTCGGCGCCGGCACGGTGGAGGCCGGAGTGGACGCTGGCATCGACACCGCTGTCGCAAGCGTCGATGCGGGCGTCGACGCCGGCGTGGACCTCGGTTCGGGCACCGTCGATGCCGGCGTGGATGCCGGCGTCGCAGGCGTGGATGCGGGCGTCGACGTCGGCGTCGACCTCTCGGG
>DATMEC010000049.1:0-11564 GCA_035557125.1 Steroidobacteraceae bacterium | reverse complement strand
TCTACGCCCGCAAGGTCAGCCACGGCGACCTGTTCGGCTTCATCGAGGTCGAGGAACTGGTGTTCGGGGAGCGCAGCAGCGTGGTCCTCGACCCGGCCGAGGAGCGCATCAAGTCCGAGTTTGCCGGGGTCAAGCGCAGCTTCCTGCCGTTGCATTCGGTCATCCGCATCGACGAGGTCAGGAAGCACGGCGTCAGCAAGATCAGCGCGCTCGAGGGGGGCAACGTCGCCCAGTTCCCGGTCAGCCTGTATCCCGCCGGCAGCGATCCGGGCGTGAAGCGTTGACGGACTGATGCTGCAATTCAGGGGCGCGTCCGCACTCTCGAGCTTCCGGATCGAGAGGCTGCTCGCGTCACTCCGGCGCATCGAGCCGGGCGTGCGGGCGATCGCGGTCGAGTACGTCCACTTCGTCGACACGGAGCGTGAGCTCGAGCCGGCCGAGCAGGCCGCCATCGTGCGGCTGCTGGATGCCGACACCCGGCCGCGGACCGGGCACGAAGGCACAAGCCTCTTCACGGTGCCGCGCTTCGGGACGGTGTCGCCATGGGCCTCGAAGGCGACCGACATCGCGCGCGTGTGCGGGCTCACGGGCGTGCGGCGGATCGAGCGCGGCAGGGCCTGGCACATCGATGCGGGTGCGACGCTCGGGCCTGAGGCGCTGGCGGCACTGGCGGCGCCACTCTTCGACCCGATGACCGAAACGATGATGCTCGACGCGGCGCAGGCGCGACACCTGTTCGAGGCGCATCCGCGCGGAGCGCTGCGGCACGTCGTGCTCGGCCCGGATCCGGAGGCCGTGCTCGCAGCCGTGAACGCTTCGCAGGGACTCGCGTTGTCGGAGGGAGAGATCGCCTATCTCGCCGACGTCTTCAAGCGCCTCGGCCGCGACCCGACGGACGTCGAGGTGATGATGTTCGCGCAGGCCAACAGCGAGCATTGCCGGCATAAGATCTTCAACGCCGAGTGGCGCATCGACGGCGTGGCCATGCCGCGGTCGCCCTTCGCCATGATCCGCAACACCCGGGACTGCAGCCCCGCCGGCGTACTCTCGGCCTACAGCGACAACGCGGCGGTCATCGAAGGCCCCGTGGGGAGCCGCTTCTTCGCGGCGGGCGACGCCCACGAGTATGCGTGGCGGACCGAGCCCGTCGACATCCTGCTCAAGGTCGAGACCCACAATCACCCGACCGCGATCTCGCCATTCCCGGGCGCCGCAACCGGTTCCGGCGGCGAGATCCGCGACGAGGGTGCGACCGGAACGGGCGCAAAGCCCAAGGCCGGCCTCGTCGGCTTCACCGTCTCGAACCTGCACATTCCCGGCTTCGTCCAGCCCTGGGAAGCTGACAACGGGAGGCCGGCGCGCATCGCATCCGCGCTCGACATCATGCTCGACGGCCCCATCGGCGCCGCGGCATTCAACAACGAGTTCGGCCGCCCGGGCATCCTCGGCTACTTCCGCAGCTTCGAACAGCGTGTTGCCGGGGACGACGGAGTCGAGGTCCGCGGTTACCACAAGCCGATCATGATCGCCGGCGGCGTCGGCAACGTCAGGCGAGGGCACGTCGAGAAGCAGCCAGTTCCGGCGGGCGCGCCGCTCGTACTGCTCGGCGGTCCCGCGATGCTGATCGGCCTCGGCGGCGGCGCGGCCTCCTCGCAGGGCAGCGGCACGGGCAGCGAGGCGCTCGACTTCGCCTCCGTGCAGCGCGGCAACCCGGAGATGCAGCGGCGCGCGCAGCAGGTCATCGACGCGTGCTGGGCGATGGGCGAGGGGAACCCGATCCTGATGGTGCACGACGTCGGCGCGGGCGGCCTGTCGAATGCCGTCCCGGAAGTCGTGGCGCCCGGCGGCGGCCGCATCGACATTGCGAGCGTGCCGACCGGCGAGCCCGGGATGTCGCCCCTCGAGATCTGGTGCAACGAGGCGCAGGAGCGCTACGTCGTCGCGCTCGATCCCGCGGGCCTTGCGCGCTTCCTCGAGCATTGCCGCCGCGAGCGTTGCCCGCACGCGGTGATCGGCGAAGCCGCGGCCGACGGCCGGCTTCAGGTGGACGATTCGAAGACGGGCGAGCGCGTCGTGGACATGCCGATCGCCGACCTCCTCGGGCGCCCGCCGCGCATGCAAAGGAGCGCCGCGCGCCGGCCACGGCGCGGCGACGGCTTCGACGCCGGCGAGATTGATCCGCGCGAAGCCCTGGAGCGCCTGCTGCGGCTGCCGGCCGTCGCCGACAAGGGCTTCCTGGTCACGATCGGCGACCGCAGCGTGGGAGGCATGATCAGCCGCGACCCGCTGGTCGGCCGCTGGCAGGTCCCAGTGAGCGACGTGGCCGTCACGACTTCGGGCCTCGCGGGCGCTGCCGGCGAGGCCATGGCGCTCGGTGAGCGTCCGGCGATCGCGTTGCTCGACGCGCCAGCTTCCGGGCGCATCGCGGTCGGCGAGGCGATCACGAACATCGCGGCAGCCGACGTGCGCGCGCTCGGCGACGTCAAGCTTTCGGCGAACTGGATGGCGGACTGCGGGGACCCCGGCGAAGACGCGGACCTGTACGACACCGTGCAGGCCATCGGCGAGAGGCTGTGCCCGGCGCTCGGCATCGCGATCCCGGTCGGCAAGGACTCCCTTTCCATGCGCACGGGCTGGCGCGACGAGGCGGGCCCGCACGCGGTCGCCGCGCCACTCTCGCTCGTAGTCACGGCCTGCGCGCCGGTCGCCGACGTGCGGCGAACGCTCACGCCCGCGCTGGCAATCGACGCGGGATCGACGGTCCTCGTCATCGTCGACCTCGGCGGTGGGCGCGACCGCATCGGCGGCTCATGCCTCGCGCAAGTTTACGGCCGGACCGGCGACGTGCCCCCTGACCTTGACGACCCGGCGTGGCTCGCGGCGTTCTTTGCGGCGATCCGCGAGCTGCGCGACGCGGGGCTCTTGCTCGCCTACCACGACCGGTCGGACGGCGGACTCGCGATCACGCTGCTCGAGATGTCGTTCGCCGGCCGCGCCGGCCTCGACGTTGACCTCGGCGTCGTCCCGCGGCCCGTCGGCGCGCTGTTCGCCGAGGAACTCGGCGCCGTGCTGCAGGTGCGCGAGGCGGAATTCGGACGCGTCGTGGCGGAATTCGCGCGGCACGGGCTCGCGCAGTTCACCCGGCGGATCGGGACCGTTCGCCCCGGCGGGCGCATCCGCATCGCCGCCGCTGGTCGCGTGCTCGTCGACGAGGACCGGTGCGCGCTGCATGCCTCGTGGTCCGAGACGACCTGGCGCATGCAGAAGCTGCGCGACGAGCCGGACTGCGCGGACGAGGAACGCGACGCGCGCCTCGATGCCGGCGACCCGGGACTCGCGTGGCGCCTGACCTTCGACGCCGATCAGGACGTCGCGGCGCCCTATATCGCCTCCGGCCGGCGGCCGCGGGTCGCGATCCTGCGCGAGCAGGGCGTCAACAGCCAGGTCGAGATGGCGGCCGCATTCGATCGAGCCGGGTTCACCGCCGTAGACGTGCACATGACGGACCTCATCGAACGGGGTGCGGCTCTCGACGGTTTTCACGGTCTCGTCGCCTGCGGCGGGTTCAGCTACGGCGACGTGCTGGGCGCGGGCGAGGGCTGGGCCAAGTCGATCCTCTTCAACCCGCGCGCGCGCGGCCTCTTCGAGGGCTGGTTCGCGCGGGCGGACCGCTTCACGCTCGGCGTCTGCAACGGCTGCCAGATGCTGGCCGCGCTCGCGGAACTCATTCCCGGCACCGCGAACTGGCCGCGCTTCCGCCGCAATCGCTCCGAGCAGTTCGAGGGCCGGCTCTCGATGGTCGAGATCGCGGACACGAACTCGCTTTTCTTCGCCGGCATGGCGGGCTCGCAGCTGCCAATCGCCGTCGCGCACGGAGAGGGCCGCGCGGAGTTCGCGAGCGCAGCCGGCGAGTCGGCCGCGCACCGCCTGGTGACGCTGCGGTTCGTCGACAACGGCGGGCGCGTCGCCACGCGCTACCCGGCAAACCCGAACGGTTCGCCCGGCGGCATCGCCGGCCTCGCGTCGAGCGACGGGCGGGTCGCCATCCTTATGCCGCATCCGGAACGCGTCTTCCGCACGGTGCAGAATTCATGGCACCCCGCGGACGCCGGCGAGGACAGCGGCTGGATGCGGATGTTCAGGAACGCGCGGGTCTGGGTCGGGTAGGCTCGCGGCGCGCGAACATTGCGCCGCGCGGGGACCCTCGCTCGCGCGGCCGGAACTTTACGCGCTCGCTCGGGGACCCGCCCGGCGCTTGCCCGCCGCGCGGCGCATCACCGAGCCAGCCCGCCTTGAACGCGCCGCTGTCCGGCGCGCTGCGCCGCTTCGACGCGCGTACGAGCCGGCGGGACCCCGCAGCGAGCGAGTGTCCGTTCTGCCGAGCGAGCGGAGCGGGTTCCGCCGGCGACGTATGCGCGCCGGAGCGTGTCGTCGGTCAGGGACACGCGCCGGGGAGCGGCGTCACGTTCGACGAGTCTTCGGCGAAGTAGCGCCGCACCATCATGGCCTGCTGCAGCCGCCCGCGACGCACGTAGGCCTGGTAGAGCAGGTCCTTCATCACCTCGAGCAGCACACCGGCCTGGACGGCGTCGATCGCCGGCAGGTTTCCGCGGCCCGGCTCGTCAAAGTCGAACAGGACCTTCTTGACCAACTCGTAGGTGGCCTCGTCGATCTCGGCCAGGCGGCGCACGTTCGCGAGCTCGTTATAGAGCTCGAGCTTGCCGTCCGCGCCGAGGTCGGCGAACGTGCGCTGGGCGACGCGCCGGCACATCGATGCGAACGCGTTGTAGCAAGCCGCCGTGAAGCAGGCGAAGGTCTCCTTCAGCAGCGCCTCGGTGTCCTCCGGCAGGTAGGTGAAGTTGAACTTCTCGCGTGCGCGCTCGAGCTCGACGAAGTTCGGCGCGAGCTCGACGCGGCTGCCGCCGTAGAGCTTCACGGTGAAGCGCAGGAAGAGGGGTGCGTTGCAGGCCGCGCAGCGATACACGAGGCCGACCTGGGCGGGCTTGTGCTGCTGGAGAACGTTGAAGTCCGGCACCGAAACCGGCGTGATGTGCGCGAGCACCTGGCAGTGCGGGCAATGGAGGGCGATTCCGCTCTCCTGGTCGTGGTGCAGGCGCCCGGAGGAGTCGATGTAGACTGCCACGATTGCGAGTCTACCCCTCCTGCGGCTGTTCCGCAGCCGGCGCGCGGGTTTCCGACCCGCGCGGAGATCGTCGAGGAGAAGCGATGCTGAAATCTGCAACGCCGACGGTTGCTGCGGCCTGGCTCGCCGCCTGCACGGCCTTGCAAGACGCGTCTCCGCTGATGGAAGCGGCCGAGGCGTATGAGACCGCGCAGATCGCCGGCGACGCGGTGGCGCTCGAACGGCTGCTCGCCGATGACTACGTGCTCGTCGGCAGCGACGGCGCGCGCCAGGGCAAGGCCGAGCTGATCGCATTCTGGACCGCGGAGGGCTTCGAACCCGCCCCGGTGAAGGTAACCGAACTGGTGGAGCACGTCTGGAGCGATGGCGCGGCGCTCGGTGGCACGGTGACTCTCACCGGGCAGCAAGGCGTCGAGCCGTTTAGTGTGACCATTCGCTATGTTGATGTGTGGGCACTGCGCGACGGCGAGTGGCGCGTGATCTACGGGCAGGCAACCCGAGTGCCTTAGACCAGGCGGCGCCTCAAGCACTGCGCTGATAGTTGCAGGGAGGAGTCCAACCCCTTCGTCATGCGTGCAGCGGCTTGTAGCGCAGGCGGTGCGGCTGGTCCGCATCGTCGCCCTTGCGGCGCCGCAAGTCCTGCACGTACTCCTGGTAGTTGCCCTCGAACCAGACCACCTCGCTGTCCCCCTCGAAGGCGAGGATGTGGGTCGCGATGCGGTCGAGGAACCAGCGGTCGTGTGAGATCACGACTACGCAGCCGGGGAAGTTCAGGAGCGCCTCCTCGAGCGCCCGCAGCGTTTCGACGTCGAGGTCGTTAGTCGGCTCGTCGAGCAGCAGCACGTTGCCGCCGCTCTTCAGGACCTTCGCGAGGTGCACCCGGTTGCGCTCGCCACCCGAGAGCTCCCCGATCTGCTGTTGCTGCTGGTTGCCGCGGAAGTTGAAGCGCCCGACGTAGCCGCGCGAGGCGGTCTCGTAATTGCCGACCTTGATGATGTCCTGGCCGCCTGAGATCTCCTGCCATACGGTCTTCGAGTCGTCGAGCGCGTCCCGCGACTGGTCGACGCTGGCGATCTGCACCGTCGGGCCGGTGCGGACCGTGCCGGCATCCGGCTTCTCGGCCCCCGTCAGCATGCGAAACAGCGTGGTCTTGCCTGCGCCATTCGGCCCGATGATCCCGACGATGCCGCCTTGCGGGAGGCGGAAGGAGAGGCCGTCGATCAGGAGGCGCTCGCCGTAGGCCTTGCGCAGGCCCTGGACCTCGATCACGAGGTCTCCGAGGCGCGGGCCCGGTGGGATGTAGATCTCGTTGGTTTCGTTGCGCGCCTGGAATTCGACGGACGACAGTTCTTCGAACTGGCGCAGGCGTGCCTTGCTCTTCGCCTGCCGCGCCTTCGGGTTCGCCCGCACCCATTCGAGCTCGCGCGCGAGCGTGCGGCGCAGGCCCTCCTGCTGTTTCTCCTCCTGGGCGAGGCGCCGTTCCTTTTGCTCGAGCCAGGAGGAGTAGTTGCCCTGCCAGGGAATTCCGTGGCCGCGGTCCAGCTCGAGGATCCAGCCGGCGACGTTGTCGAGGAAGTAGCGGTCGTGGGTCACGCAGATGACCGTGCTGGGGTACTGCTCGAGGTACTTCTCGAGCCAGGCCACCGATTCCGCGTCGAGGTGGTTCGTCGGCTCGTCGAGCAGCAGCATGTCCGGCTTCGAGAGCAGCAGCCGGCAGAGTGCGACGCGGCGGCGCTCGCCGCCCGACAGTTGCGATACCTTCGCGTCCCACGGCGGCAGGCGCAGCGCATCCGCCGCGACGTCGAGCTGGCGCTCGAGGTTGTGCCCGTCGACGCTCGCGAGGAAGGCCTCGAGCTGGCCCTGCTCGGCGGCGAGCTTGTCGAAGTCCGCGTCCGGCTCGCTGTAGAGCGCGTACACCTGCTCCAGGCGCGCGAGCGCGTCCTTCACCGGCTTCACCGACTCCTCGACGATGGTCCGCACGGCGGCCTCGGGATCGAGCTGGGGCTCCTGCGGCAGCAGGCCGACCTTGATGCCGGGCTGTGGCCGGGCCTCGCCCTCGATGTCGGTGTCGGTCCCCGCCATGATGCGCAGCAGCGTCGACTTGCCCGAGCCGTTGAGGCCGAGGACGCCGATCTTGGCGCCCGGGAAAAAGGACAGGGAGATGTCGCGCAGGATGTGCCGCTTCGGCGGCACGACCTTGCCGACGCGGTTCATCGTATAAATGTACTGGGCCATGAGAATCCGGGGCGTCTGGGGGCCGCGGATTATCTGCGATGCGGGCGCCCGCCGCCAGCCGTGCTAGGCTCGGGGCCGCCCCTTGGAACCGCGGCGGCATCGCGTGGCTGAATCTCCCGGACCGTCCACCTGCGTCGTCGCCGGCGAGCGCATCGCCCGTTACGGTTTTCCCGACGGCCACCCGTTCGGCCCGGACCGGCACGACGCGTTCTGGCGCGAGCTCGTCGCGCAGGGCCTCGACCGGCAGGTCCTGCAGCTCGCGCCGCGCCGCGCCACCCGGCCGGAGCTCGAGCTCTTTCACGATCCTGGCTACGTGGAATTCGTCATCTCGCGCTCGGCCACCGGCGAGGGCCTCCTCGACGGCGGCGACACGCCAGCGTTCAAGGGCGTCTTCGAGGCCGCGAGCGATGTCGTCGGCGCTGCGCTCGTCGCGGCACAGTGCGTGATGGACGGACGCGCGCGCCGGGCCTTCGTGCCGATCGCGGGCCTGCACCATGCCGGCCGCGCGCACGCGGCGGGCTTCTGTGTCTTCAACGACATTGGCGTGGTTGTCGAAAACCTGAAGCGCGAGCACGGGCTTTCGCGCATCGCGTACGTCGACATCGACGCGCACCATGGCGACGGCGTGTTCTACGCCTTCGAGGACGACCCTGCGCTCGTGGTCGCCGACACGCACGAGGACGGCCGCTTCCTGTATCCCGGCACCGGCGCCGCCAACGAGATCGGGACGGGCCCCGCCACCGGCAGCAAGCTCAACCTTCCCCTGCAGCCGGGCGCGGGCGATGCGGAGTTCCTCGCCGCGTGGCCGGTCATCGAAGCCCACCTCGAACGGCACGCGCCCGACTTCGTGATCCTCCAGTGCGGCGCCGACAGCCTGTCCGGCGACCCGATCACGCACCTCGCGCTCACCGAGGAGTCGCATGCCCATGCGGCGGCGCGCCTGTGCGCGATCGCCGACCGCCACGCGGCCGGCAGAATCCTCGCTCTCGGCGGCGGCGGCTACAACCGGCGCAACATTGCGCGCGCCTGGACCCGCGTCGTCCAGGCCTTCGTCGAGGCGGCCTGAAGCCCGCGCATCGGGTAGACTTCGCCCTCCATTTCAGGGCGTAGACGCGAGAAATTGCATGTTTGGTCCCCGCATGAGCATCGAATCGTTCGACCCCCGGCTGGCCGCCGCGATCGCCTCCGAGCGCCGCCGCCAGGAGGAGCATCTCGAGCTCATCGCCTCGGAAAACTATGCCAGCCCCCGCGTGCTGGAGGCCCAGGGCTCGGTGCTGACCAACAAGTACGCGGAGGGCTACCCGGGCAGGCGCTACTACGGCGGCTGCGAGTTCGTCGACATCGCCGAGGAGCTCGCGATCGAGCGCGCGAAGTCGCTTTTCGGCGCCGCTTACGCCAACGTGCAACCACACTCCGGCTCGCAGGCAAACGCGGCGGTCTACTTCGCGCTGCTCGCTCCCGGCGACACGCTGCTTGGGATGAGCCTCGATCATGGCGGTCACCTGACGCACGGCGCGAAGGTGAACTTCTCCGGCAAGGTCTTCAACGCGATCCAGTACGGCCTCGACGTGGCGACCGGTGAGATCGACTACGCCCAGGTCGAGCGCCTCGCCCACGAGCACCGGCCGAAGATGATCCTCGCCGGATTCTCGGCCTACTCGCGCGTGATCGACTGGCAGCGGTTCCGCGCTATCGCTGACGCGGTCGGCGCCTTCTTCGTCGTCGACATGGCGCACGTCGCCGGGCTCGTCGCGGCAGGCGTCTACCCGAACCCGGTCCCGGTCGCCGACGTCGTCACGACGACGACGCACAAGACCCTGCGCGGCCCGCGCGGCGGCCTCATCCTCGCGCGTGAGCACCCGGACTTGCACAAGAAGCTCAATTCCATCGTCTTCCCGGGTCTGCAAGGCGGACCGCTGATGCACGTGATCGCCGCCAAGGCGGTCGCCCTGCTCGAGGCGCTCGCGCCCGAGTTCAAGGCGTACCAACGGCAGGTGGTCGAGAACGCGCGCGCGATGGCCAAGGCGCTGCAGGAACGCGGCTACCGCATCGTGTCGGGCGGCACTGACAATCACCTTTTCCTGCTCGACCTGATCGGCAAGGACTACACCGGCAAGGATGCCGACGCGGCGCTCGGGCGCGCGCACATCACGGTCAACAAGAACGCCGTTCCGAACGACCCGCGGCCGCCCTTCGTGACGAGCGGGCTGCGCATCGGCACGCCGGCGATCACGACCCGCGGCTTCGGGGAAGCGGAGTCGCGGCAGGCCGGGCATTGGATCGCCGACGTGCTCGACGGCATGGGCGACGAGTCAGTGGTCCTCGGCGTGCGCGAGGCGGTGCAGTCGATCTGCGGGCGCTTCCCGGTCTACGCGTGAGCGCCAGAGGGTCCCCGAGGCCACGGACGTGCACTGCCCATTCTGCAACCACGACGACACCAAGGTGACGGACTCGCGCCTCGCCGGCGAGGGGCACCAGATCCGCCGCCGGCGTGAATGCCTCTCCTGCGGCGAGCGGTTCACGACCTTCGAGACCGCTGAGCTCGTCATGCCGCAGGTGGTTAAGAACGACAGCACGCGCCAGCCCTTCGACGAGGGAAAGCTCCGCTCCGGCATCACCAAGGCGCTGGAGAAGCGCCCGGTCGGCCGCGACGCGGTCGAGGCCGCCGTCGAGCGCATCGGCCACCGCCTGCGCGCGCTCGGCGAGCGCGAGGTGGTTTCGCGCGTGATCGGCGAGATCGTCATGGAGGAACTGCGCCAGCTCGACGAAGTCGCCTACGTGCGCTACGCCTCGGTCTATCACCGCTTCCACGACGTGGACTCGTTCCGCGAGGAAGTCGAGCAGCTCGACAAGCGCAGGCGCAGCGATCCGTCGGCCGGCCAGATGTCGCTGCTGCCGTCACAGACTCGCGAGCCGAAGGTCAAGCCATGAGTGCGAGCCCCGCGCTCGATGCGGGCCACATGGCGCGCGCGCTCGAACTCGCGCGCCGGGGCCTCGACACGACGGACCCGAATCCGCGCGTCGGCTGCGTGGTTGCGCGGGACGATCGTGTCCTCGGCGAGGGCTGGCACCAGCGCGCGGGCGGCCCGCACGCGGAAGTCTTCGCGCTGGAAGCAGCGGGCGCGGCGGCGCGCGACGCCACGGCCTACGTGACGCTCGAACCCTGCTCGCACCAGGGCCGCACGCCGCCCTGCGCCGACGCGCTGGTGGCGGCCGGCATCGGCCGCGTCGTCTACGCGATGCGCGATCCAAACCCGAAGGTGCACGGCGGCGGCATCGCGCGCCTCGCCGCGGCCGGCATCGAGGTCGAGGGCGGTGTGCTCGAGCGCGAAGCGCTCGAGCTCAATCCCGGGTTCGTGTCGCGCATGACACGCGGCCGGCCCTGGGTGAGCGTGAAACTCGCCGCCAGCCTCGATGGCGCGACAGCGCTTCCGGGAGGGGAAAGCCAGTGGATCACCGGCGAGGCGGCCCGCGAGGACGTGCAGCGCCTGCGCGCGCGTTCGTCGGCCGTGATGACGGGCAGCGGCACGGTCATCGCCGACGACCCGCGGCTCGACGTGCGTCTGCCGGGCACGGTCCGGCAGCCGCTGCGCGTGGTGCTCGACTCGAGGTTGCGCACGCCGGCCTCTGCACGAATCCTCGCACCGCCCGGCCAGGTCCTCATCCTGTGTTCGGACGAGGACCCGGCGCGCACGGCACCGCTGCTCGCCGCCGGCGCCGAAGTGATGGCGGTGGGCTCGAGCGCGGGCGGCGTCGATCTGGAAGCGGCGTTGACGGCGCTTGCGGCACGGCAGGTGAACGAGCTCCTGGTCGAGTGCGGTGCCGGCCTCGCGGGTGCGCTGCTTGCCGCAGGCCTCGCCGATGAGCTGTTGCTGTACCTGGCACCGACGCTGCTGGGTCGCGGTTCGCGTCCGCTCGCCGACCTCGAAGCACCGGCGACCCTTGCCGAGCGGCTGCGGTTCTCCATCGTCGAGCGCCAGGACGTCGGCGACGACCTGCTGTTGCGCCTGCGCCCGAGGCACTGAGTAGAGTCATGTTCACCGGCATCGTGACCGCCGTCGGAAGGGTCGTCGCCGTGCACGCGGCCGGGAGCGCGCGCCGGCTAACGATCGACGCCGGTGCGCGGGCGACCGCTGGCTGGGCTGTCGGCGACAGCGTTGCGGTCTCGGGCGTCTGCCTCACGCTC